>CADEEX010000746.1 GCA_902826465.1 uncultured Acidobacteriota bacterium | reverse complement strand
TGGAATGGCATCGGGGCTATCGTAGAGCGACTTCTTGTACCCCCCGTATGACGCCGATGTGAGGACGCGGTACGACGATGCCATCTGCTGGTACCGGACGTCTCCGATCGCGTAGGTCAGTGACCACGCGATCTCGATCACGTTGATCTTCCTCGGGGTGAGGGGCACGGACACGTGCTCCTCGACCTTCAGCGAGTTCTCGATCTGCTTGCCGAACTTGCTCTGCAGCTCCTCACGGGCCTTTGTCGTGAATTCCGCCGACAACTTGGTCGAGTCACCGACTCCTGGTGCCTGTGTGGTGGAGCTCCCAACTTCGACACCGACTGAAAGCTCGTTGTCACTGCTATGAACGGCCGATGATTCGAATGTGGACGTCAGCGAAGAGGCAACTGCAACCGACTCATCGAATGGAGACGCTTCGTCACTGCCTCTCAGGTCGAAGAGCTTGTACTCGAGGAGCTGATCGATCTCGGTTCTCGCGCTGTCCACCTTCAGTTGGTCCAAGGTGAAGTTGCCACTCGAATCGATCGTGTAGCTGGCCGTCGAGTCGAACACGATCCCCGGATGCACGAGGAAGGCGCCGACGCCGCTGTCCACCTTGAGCTCCAACTTGAAGGTCGGCTCCCTCCAGTTCGGAAACAACCCGGGCTTGCCATGCGGAATGATGCCTTCCTGCAGACCCACGAGATAGACGCTATCGGCGGTCTTGAAGATCTTGAAGAACACGTTTCTGGGGTAGTTGTTCTGGATGTTCATGCCGACCTCTCTGCGCACCGATTCCAGGATCCCGCTCGACCCACGTGCCAACGCCATGTCGGCGAGGTGAACGTACCACCGAAGACCGCCGCCGGGTCGACATCGGATGCATCGTTAACCCCGAGGTCGTCCCACGGAGCCGTGAGCTCGCGGGCGGCGCGCATCACATCGGGGGCTTGGATCGCGCCGGCACGACCGAGGACAGCCCGGCCAAGCCGTGCGCCATGGACGCAATGGCGTGCAGGTCAAACGGCTGGTCGCATGCGCCTGACCTGTCGGGGCTCGGCGAACAAAAAAAGAAGTTGTCCATCGTCGCGTCCGCCCGGTCAAAACCATGCTGCAGGCGCGGAGCGCGGAGCGCGGATCGGGCCAGGGCTATCGGGTCGAGATCGAGGCCGAGGCGGTGCTGCCACCGGCGTGATCGGGTGCGGCCGCGCGTGTTGGCGCGCGGCAGGGTCATGCGCGGCGACCTTCTCGTCGAGCGGGCGGTGCGGGTTGAAGCTGGTGGGGCCGGAATCGGCGCGTTGGGGGCGTTCGGTGAGCGGCGGTGACGGCGTGCCGACTCCGTGCGTGCGGGCAGCGGCGCGCGCAAGGCCGAGCGGGCGCAGCCGGGCAGGGCCCGGGCCGCTCAAGCGCGGCTTTGCGTGGCTGCGCCACGTCCCCCTGCGATGCTCGGCCGCTTGGCCCGCCGCGCAACTCGCTCCACTCACTTCGTTCGTTGCGCTCGGACAAGTGCGGCGAGAATG
>CADEEX010000745.1 GCA_902826465.1 uncultured Acidobacteriota bacterium | reverse complement strand
TGATTGCGGACGAAGGCGAGGCCGCGCGCTACTGGGCACGCTGGCGCGGTCCGTCCGGACAAGGGGTCGTTGCTGGCAGCGGTTATCCCGACCGATGGTCGGCCACACAGAACGTGCTGTGGAAGGTGCCGGTGCCGGGGACGGGGAATTCGTCGCCGATTGTGTGGCGCGATCGCATCTACCTGACGACGGCGCGCGACGGTGGCCGTCGGCTGTCGCTGCTCGCGTTCAATCGCGCGGATGGCGCGCTGGTGTGGGAGGCGCCTGCGCCGGCAGGGGCGACCGATCGACCGCATCAGAAGAACGGCTACGCCTCAGCCACGCCAGCCACCGACGGCGAACGGATCTATGTGTCGTTTGGCACGCGCGGCCTGTTCGCGTTCGACCTGTCTGGCAAGCTGGTGTGGCGCCGCGACCTCGGGTTCATCGACAACTACCACGGCGCTGCCGGGTCGCCGCTGCTCTACAAGGGCAAGGTGATCGTGTTTCAGGATCAGTCTCGCGGAGCGTTCATAGCCGCGTTCGACGGCCGCACTGGCAACCAGCTGTGGCGCACCGCCAGGCAGCAGAACGTCGGGTGGGGCACGCCGATCGCGGTGCGCGTCAACGATCACGACGAGATCATCGTGAATGGCCAGTCGCGGGTGATCGCCTATCACCCTGACACGGGGGCGGAACTCTGGCACTGCAACGGGATGGGATTCGAAGTGATTCCGACGCCGGTGGTGGGCTACGGGCTGGTGTTCTGTTCCTCCGGGCGCGCAGGTCCAACGCTGGCGATCAAACCGGGAGGGAAGGGCGACGTGACCGCCACTCATCTGGCGTGGAGCACGCAGCGCGGATCGCCGTTTGTCCCCTCGCCGCTCCTTTACAACGGACAGCTCTACACCGTGAACGACATGGCCAGCATCGTCACCGCGTTTGATGCGGCGTCGGGCCGGTCGCTGTGGCAGGGGCGCCTTGGCGTGGCGCAGCGCGAAGGGTTCTCGGCGTCGCCGGTGGCGGTCGACGGCAAGGTGTTCTTCACGAACGACGATGGGGAGACGTTTGTGCTGAAGGCGGGGCCGACGTTTCAGCTGCTGCACGTGAACGAGCTGGGTGCGCGGACGCTGGCGTCGCCGGCGCTGGTGGACGGCGTGTGGTACTTCCGCACCGACCAGCATCTGCTGGCAATTGGCGCGAACGCAGCGCGTCGTTAGTACGCTCGGCTGCGCGTAGTGTTCGGCAGCATGTTCGCCCGAGCGTAGTGTCCGGCTTCAGCCGGACGCCGGACATGGATGGACCGCGGCAGGTGCTCGTTGGCCGCTAGCCGGGTCGCAGGGCCGGGAAGGCGTGCAGCGCTCGTACCCTGTCGTGTGCATCGGCGACTATCGGGTTCAGCCCACGCCCGTCGATCACGGTCACATCGCTCGGGTGAAGTGATGGCCGGTGATCACGCAGACCGAAGTCGCCGCTGAGGAATCGCGCTGCACGCCTTCCGGTCGCGTGCGTCGGCCTTGCTCCGACGGC
>CADEEX010000744.1 GCA_902826465.1 uncultured Acidobacteriota bacterium | reverse complement strand
TGCCAGCTGTCATCAGGTCTTGGATCGAGGGATGGTCTAGGAGGAGGTCCACGCCAGACACGGTGGCAAACGCGAAGAGCGCAATGCCGTGTGACGCCCCCTGGGCGGCGTCGCCAATAGCATCGATGGCGTAGCGCTTGTCGATGCCCGGGTTCTGGATGTGGAGGCTCGCCTTCATCGAACACCTTCGCTGCTGACGCCGACGACGATCGACAAGGCTGGGACGACAGCTAGCAGCCTCATCGGACGCTCCACGGCACACTGAACAGGCATTCGCTCGTCACCTTCTGCGTGAGCTGCGATTCGAGCTGCGCAATCAGCTCGCCGCGCTTCCGGTCGATCTCGTCCTGCGACTCGAAGAGCGCCCGACGACGGGTATTGCGCTCCGACTCGAGGACCTTCATCCGCTTCTGGGACGCAAGCTTCTCTTCGAGAGACACAGCGAGCCGAGCCGTCCTGCGCGCTTCCTTGATCTGGCGGTCCAGCTCTTTGATCTCTCGCTCCAGACCGATTTTCAGGTCATCGGCCCAGCCATCCAGCTTCTCGGCTTCGGCCTCAAACGCGGTCGCCGAACGCTCCGACACACCGCGCTTCACTGTCGCCTCCTGAACCCGTGCGGCGTCGGCGAGGGCGTTCCGAAGGGCATCACGCTGCTCGTGCGCATTCAGGGGGAGTTGCCCACTGACCCGTTCCACGGCCCCGGTAATGGTGAAGAGCCGAGTCGCCACATCGGCGGGCACGACGGCGCCCTCGGCGGTGACGACGCTCAGGAGCAGGTGGTCTTCGGCCTGTCCAAGGGTCTCAACGGTCAGGCAGTCCATACGGAGCAGTCCCTGGGTGCCCCGGAGCGGTTCGAGCACGGAGATCTTGCCGACGTGGTTCGAGTAATCGATCCGGAGTTCGAGATCGGGGTCGTCTGGCAGCGGTCGCGCCTTGGCCGCGGCGACGACCGTCTCCGCGAGCGGATGGCTGAGACGGTAGAAGTGCGCCTCGCCAGACCGTCGCGGCAGCTCGTACCGCCCCGTCGGCACGTCGGCGCCGTCGGGGACCCGGTGCAAGTCGAACGCGGCCTCGGAAAGGAACGTCGCGTGCCCGCCCAACTCGAACCGGGTGAGCGCCATCAGGCGCTGCTCGTAGCGGTTCAGCGACGCCCGTGACGACTCGTTCCTGACCCGCAGCTTCTCCCGCACCTCATCGTCGAAGTTCTCGAGTAACTGCTGGCGGGCCTTGTCGAACGTCCCCGCGATCTCGAAGTCGAGCTCCTGCTGCAGGACGTCGAATGCGGTCTTGATCTCGTCGGTCCGCCGGCACTGCTGGTAGATCGACGCGATCCGCTTCTCGAAGTCGACACCCGACTCGATGGCTCCGAGCACCTCGTCGCTGGCACCGAACACACCCTCAAAGAGCTTGAACTTCTCAGACAGCAGCTGGAAGACGCGCTCGTCGGCCGCGTTCGTGCGGCTCCGGAAATTGACGACCACCACGTCGTGCTTCTTACCTGAGCGGTGGCAGCCGC
>CADEEX010000743.1 GCA_902826465.1 uncultured Acidobacteriota bacterium | reverse complement strand
AAGGCATAGGCCTGCGGGACGTTGCGCGCGGCCTTGGTCATCGACCAGCCGTCGACCCAGCCGATGGCGCCTTCCCTCGGCGCCATGTAGGTGATCGGCGAGCCCGCCTTCTTGAGGCTGATCGCCGGGCCGTCCCAGGTCTGGCCGATGACGACGCCGTTCGACATGAAGCCGGACTTCGTGTTGTCGGCGGAATCCCAGAACTGCTTGATCCACGGCTTGCGCGCGATCGCTTCCTTGAGCAGCACGTCGTAGATTTTCTTCATCGTGTCTTCGTTCTTGTACGCGTCGAGCATGCGGTTCGACGGCAGCTTGCCGTTGGCGTCCATCCACAGGCCGATGCCGAGCAGGATCGAATGCGGGCGGCCCTGCACCTTGCCGCGATACTCGTCGTTCCACAGCGTGCCGAAGCTGAGCGTCGCGTAGTCGAGCTTGGTGAGATCGTTGCGCCAGCTGATCGCCTCGGTGCCCCAGCAATGCGGCACGTGGTAGAGGCGGTCCTTCCAGGTCCAGCTGTCGCGCGACGCCTTGATCATCGACGGCAGCAGGTTGTCGAGCTTCAGCTGCTTCTCGTCGAAGGGCTGGAGGACGTCGATCTCCTCGAATTGCTGCGCGCGGTCATGCGTCGGCGCGCAGAGGTCGAAGCCGGCGCCCTTGGTCGCCTGCAGCTTGTTGATCTGCTCCTCGTTCTGGGAGAACGGCGTCGAGTTGACCTTGATGCCGGTTTCTTTCTCGAAATCCGGGATCACCGGACCGGGCAGCTCGTCGTCCCAGTTGAGGATGCTGAGCGATCCCGAGCTCGAGAGCGCGTCGCGCACGATCGCCGGGCTGAGCGCCAACGCCGTGCCGTAGGCGCCGCCTTTCAGCATCAGGCGACGGTTGAAGAGACGTGCAGCCTGCGCCGTGCGCCGTGCCGACGTGGGTTCCTTGGTCTTCGACATGATTCACCTTCCCTCTCGCAGGGCGGCACCGGTCAATTCGGTCGGCCGCCGAGGCGAGGACGCTAGCGCACCCGCTCCATCAGCGACAACGAGCGGGCTGGCCCGAAGTGGGGAACTTCAGCGTGATCCTCGGGTCCGCGGCCCCCTGCCGGCTCGCCTGCGCCGGTCAGCCGATGGCCCTGACGGCGCAGTCGATGGTGGTCAGGCGGCTGCGCGGCCCGGCCTTCATGACCTGGCCGGGAAGCTGGCGGCCGAGCAGGCTTTCCACGTTGCGCGCGACCGCGCACAGCGCCTCGAGGTCGATGCCGGTCTCGATGCCGAGTTCGTGCATCAGGTTCACCGTGTCCTCGGTGCAGATGTTGCCGGTAGCGCCCGGCGCGAAGGGGCAGCCGCCGAGGCCGCCGATGCTGCCCTCGAAATAGGTGACGCCGAGTTCGAGCCCAGCCATCACGTTGACCAGGCCGAGGCCGCGCGTGTTGTGGAAGTGGAGGGTGATCTCGGCCTGCGGGCAGCGCGTCCGAACCGCCTGGACCGCCGCGCGCACGATCGGCGGCGTCGCCATTCCCGTGGTGTCG
>CADEEX010000742.1 GCA_902826465.1 uncultured Acidobacteriota bacterium | reverse complement strand
TTCGGTTGGAGAAACGACCAGTAGAAGATGCCCGCGTCGATGAACGCCACCAGGGCGGTGTTTCGGCAGAACCCGTAGAGGTTCAAGAAATCGCTCAGCCTGGCCATGACCGGCGCCGTAGCGCGGGCGTTGGCGAAAGCCGGCCAGAACAGGGCCTCGCCGGGAGCGTTGACGCCCACGTGGCCGCCCTTCGCGAGCGCGGCCTTCTGCGTGGCGGCGGGCAACGGTTCGAAGTAGCCAGGGATGCACCGCCGCACCCATTTCCAGGCCTTCGCCTGGCCAAACAGCACGTTCCGCGGATAGCCGAGCAGCTTGCCGACCAGCACTTTCTCGAAGAGGAACGACGAAGCGCTGGCCACGAGCTGGCCGACCGCGTAGGCGAGCGACACCGCCACGACACCCTGGACCACGGTCCACGTGTCGCGCATCAACAGCTTCGTCCCTGCCGCTGAGTCGAACGCGAACAGCAACAGGAACCCGGCGCTAAGGTACGCCCAGAAGTCATAGCTGGTGAACGGGACCTTTTGGTCCATCCCCTCCTCCTCACTTGTCACCCAGTGTACCGGTCGGCCACCGCCTGTCCCCGTGCCACGGGAGGGATCGAGCACTGACCACATCACCCTGGACCAGCTGCGCAGCATCCGCGGCGCGGGGAAGATCGGAGCCTGCTTCGGTGAAACGACTGCTGGCGCGCAGGCCGTGTGATGCCGCCCATGCGCTCGTCGACGGGTCCGCACTCTGTCGGCCTTGACGCGGGGATCAGACCGGACGACCTCGCGCTGGCGCGAGCGCATGCCCCGTTCCGGCACAATCTACTCATGTCAGCACATCTCTACGTACTCGGTGATGCGGACCGTGTTCGCGAAGGCATTGACCAGCGCCTGCTTCGTGGTCGGCTGGACGAACTCAGAGCCTTTTCGGCAGCACTGACCGAAGGAATCGCAGCACTACTTCGATCCTTCGAAGTCGAGATGGGTGCCGAAGTCATCATGGCGGGCGGCGATGACGTGCTGCTGGTCGTCGACGCCTCCAGATATTCCGTCGAGAAGAATCGCGCGGTCGCTGCGCACTTTCTGAAGGCAACCGGTTGTGCCATCTCATTTGGCGTATCTGCTTCGTTGCAAGGTGCGTACATCAATCTGAGACGAGCTAAGGCAGAACATTCTTGTGTTTGCTTCGAAGATTCACAGACATGAACGAGTTGTACGTCTTCGTCGACTCGGAGCGTCCGGACCAGTATCTCAACTCGATCATGCACTGTGTGCTCGAGCGCGAAGTGAGGACGATCGTCTTCCTTCACATCAAGAGCCTGACGAGCGCCGATGCCGATCGCCACAATCCCGGCTTGTCGGCGAGAGTCATGGCTGCCGTTCAGTCACAGCTCGAAAGCTTGGCGGAGCGTCGCGAGTACCTGTCTCATGCGGATTCGCCGGGCCTTGCACGTCAGAATTTGACCGAGATCTATGGCAGTGAGCGAGCGCTTGAGATCGGCGCCTACTATCGCAGGGCGCGAGAGTTGCCTCTG
>CADEEX010000741.1 GCA_902826465.1 uncultured Acidobacteriota bacterium | reverse complement strand
CGAACAGCAGATCGCCGTGATCGGCTATCCCGCGCGCGACAGCCGCATTCCCGACGATCAGTTGATGCACGACATTTTTGGCGACGTCTACGACAAGAAGCGCGTCGCCCCTGGCCAGGTCACGGCCGTGTCCGACACCGTCGTCCGGCACGATTGTTCAACGCTTGGCGGCAACTCAGGGTCGGTACTGCTCGACCTGGCGAGTGGAAAAGCCGTCGGGCTGCATTTTGCCGGGCGATTTCTTGAGTCGAATTTTGCGGTCCCTGCGCGACTCGTGGCCGAACGCCTGGACGCCGTGCGTCGCGCGCGTGGCCGTCCGTCCGTCGGCCACGGACACGCAAAGCCGTCCGTGACGGTGCCGGCCGTCACGCGTCCGCGCCCCGCCGAGACACTTCTCGAAGGGGCGATTGAAGACTACGCCGATCGTACTGGTTACTCTGCCGACTTCATCGGCGTACGGGTGCCGTTCCCGGTCATGAAGAAACACAAGGCCGACGTGCTGACCTTTCCCTGGAAGGGGAGGGCGTCGAGCAGGCTCGACTACGAGCACTTCTCGGTGGTGATGTGCAAGAGCCGTCGTATGTGCTTCTTCAGCGCCTGCAACCTTGACGGCAAGCAGTCAACACGCGGCAAGCGTCCAGGCTGGCGTCTCGACCCGCGCATTCCAAAGACGCAGCAGATTCAGGACGAGTGCTATGGCGACGCCCCGAAGTTCTCACGCGGACACATGACGCGGCGGGAAGATCCGGTGTGGGGCGAACCGGCGGCGGCGGCGCGCGGGAACAGCGATTCGATGCATGTCACCAACGCCGTGCCGCAGATGCAACCCTTCAACGCCGGCATCTGGCTGGCGCTCGAGGACTACGCGCTCGAGCATGCCCGCGAAGACGACATGCGAATCGCGGTGTTTACCGGGCCCTTTCTCGAGTCCGACGATCCGATCAGGTTCGGTGTTCAGATACCGCGCTCATTCTGGAAGGTGCTGGCGTTTATCCACGACGACACCGGAGCGCTGAGCGCCACTGGCTACACCATGTCGCAAGACAGTTTCATCCGCGACGAGGAGTTCGTCTTTGCACAGCACCAGACGACGCAGACGCGGATTCAGGCGATAGAGGCGAAGACCGGTATCTCGTTCGGTCCGCTGGCCGCCGCCGATCCCTTTCACGGCGACGAGGAAGGCCTGTCGTCCGTGCTGACAGACCCATCACAGATCACGTTTCGAACATAGCTGGAGGAGCGCGTGGCAAAACGAGCAGTATTGATTGGCGTCAACAAGTATCAGATGCCCGGGGCCGATCTTCGCGGGTGTGTGAACGATGTCGTCAACATCAAGTCGACCTTGGTCGATCTCTACGGATTCGACCCGAACGACATTGCCGTGCTCGCCGACGCCGCGGCGACCAAGAAGGCGATCGAGAAGGAAATTGTCAGGTTGGTCAAGGATTCGAAGAAGGGCGACGTGGCCGTGCTGCACTATTCCGGTCACGGTTCGAACGTGCCGGACGACAACGGCGACGAAACC
>CADEEX010000740.1 GCA_902826465.1 uncultured Acidobacteriota bacterium | reverse complement strand
GGGCGTCAGGAGGCGTGCGTACGTGTTGACCCCTCAGAACTCCAGCCCTCCACGCGGGTCAGTCATGCTCGGCGTCGTGTTGTTCGTGCTCCGTGGCGCCGCCGCGCTGTCGGTCGACGTGCCGCGTGTCGGCTATGGGATCAAGAGCGACGAGGCCACGTATGTGGCCGCCGCGCTGAGCGCCGCCTACGACGGCGACCTGGCGTTTCAGCAGCGTGATCTCGAACGGTTCTCTGGTCTGTATCACTCTGGCCCTGACGGCATCTTTCTGAAGCGCGGCAAGCTGCGCCGCGTCGGCGTGCAGTCGTCGCTTCCGTTCGTGACGCTCGAGAGGCGCGACGACCCGGACCAGACGCGGCTGTACTTCGGCAAGTCGCTGGCCTACGCGATTTTCGCGGCGCCGTTCGTTCGCGTGCTCGGTCTCAACGGTCTGTTCGCGTTCCACGTGTTACTCCTGGCGATGACCGCCGCGGCCGCCTACCTGTTTCTGGCGGCGCAGAGCTCGTCGACCTCGGCCGCGGCGTTTGTCAGCGCGTTCCTCGGCGCCTCGGTGCTGCCGGTCTACGGCGTCTTCCTGATGCCGGAGATCTTCAACGTGACGCTCGTCACGCTGGCGTACTTCCTCTGGTTATACAAAGAGGTGGCGCCAGGATCACGGCTCAATCGACGCTGGACAGACGTGGCGGCGGCGGTATTGCTGGGCATCTGCACGTACTCGAAGCCGTTGCCGACGGCGGTCCTCGTTGCGCCGCTGGTCCTCCTGCCATGGTTGCGCCGCGACTGGCGTCGTGGCGTCGTGTCAGGCGCGGTCGCCGTAGGGGTCTGCGCGGGCTTCTTCGTACTGAACGCGGCGGTGTCTGGCGAGTTCAACTACCAGGGCGGCGATCGCAAGATCTTCTACGGTCGATTTCCGTTCGACACGCCGGAGTTCGTCTGGGAACAGCGCGGCGGCCAGGTCACCACAGACACGTCCACACCTCGCGAGGTGCTGACGTCGAGTGACGCCTTCTCACGCTTCTACAACAACGCGAAGTACTTCGTCGTCGGTCGTCACTACGGGTTCATTCCGTACTTCTTTCCGGGACTCGTGGCCGCCCTGTGGTGGGTGTCGAGTGCGTCGCGCCGTGTCGCCTGGCGGCAACTGGTGGCGGGTGCGGCGGTACTGTCGGCGCTGGTGCTGCTCATTCTGCTGCCGTGGACCTGGAGCGGCGACGGTGGCCCGCCGGGCAATCGCTACTACCTGAGCGCGTATCCGGTGTTGTTGTTCCTGGTGCCGCCGGAGTTGTCGCTGGCGCCGGCGGTGCTCGCCTGGATCGGCGGGGCGTTGTTTACGGCGAAGATGGTCGTCAACCCGTTCGTGTCGGCGAAGAACACCTATCTCGCCGTTGAGAAAGGGCTGCTGCGGCGTCTGCCCGTGGAACTGACCATGGCCAACACGCTGCCGCTCCGGCTTGCGCAGCCGCTGCGCGGGCGTGTGCTGTATGGCAGCGACCCGTGGATGTTTCTCTATTTTCTCGATCAGAACG
>CADEEX010000739.1 GCA_902826465.1 uncultured Acidobacteriota bacterium | reverse complement strand
GCGGGCCAGGCGCGACCGTGTGGTGCTGGCACGGCTCGCCCCCGGTGTCGGCGTGGGCGAAGCGCGGGCCGCCATCGACGTGCTCGCACGACGCCTCGAGCGCGAGTTTCCTGCCACGCAGGCTGGCGTGCGCTACGAGGTCACACCGATTGCCGAGATGTACTCGGGCGCGGTGCGGCCGTATGTGCTGCTGCTTGTCGCCGCCGTCGCGCTCGTGCTGCTGACCGCCTGCGTCAACGTGGCCAACGTGCTCCTGTCGCGCGTGCTCGCCGAAGAACGGCAGACCGCCGTGCGCGCGGCCCTCGGCGCGACGCGCTGGCAGATCGTGCGGCCGCAGCTCGTCGAGGCTGCGCTCTACGCGTTGGCTGGCGGGGCGCTTGGCGCGGGCCTGGCCGTGGGCGCCGCGCGCCTCTTCCCGTCGCTCGTGCCCGTGACGCTGCCGCCATGGATGGACGTGCGCGTCGACATGCGGGCGCTCGTCGTGCTCATGGCGGCGGCCTTCGGCACGGCGCTCGTGGCGGCTGCGGTGCCGGCGTTACGGGCAGCGGCCACCGATCCGCACGGTGCGCTCAAGGATGGTGCGCGTGGGTCGTCGGGCGCCGGGCACCGGCTGCGCGCGGCCCTCGTGGTGGCGGAGGTGGCGCTGGCGCTGGTGCTCGTGAGCGGGGCCAGCCTGATGCTGCAGACGGTGTGGCGGTTGCACCAGGTGCCGCTCGGCTTCTCGACCGACCGCGCGTTGACCTTCCGCGTGGAACTCGGCTGGGCCGCCTACGGCTTCGACAAAGCCGTGCGTTTCCAGCGCGAGATGGTCGAGCGCCTGCGCGGGTTGCCGTCGGTGACGGCCGTCACCTTCGACAACAACCTGCCCATCAGCGGCAAGCCGCGTGAGCCCTGGGCCCTGCGGGCGCGCGGGCAGAGCGACGACGAGGCGGCGGCGAATCCCTTCGTGCACGCACATCTCGTGGGCCCCGACTACTTCACCGTCATGGGCATCCAGGTGCAGCGCGGGCGCGGGTTCGATGATCGCGATCGCCAGGACGGCGCGCCGGTCGTGGTGGTCTCCGCGCGGCTGGCAGAACGGCTCTGGCCCGGACGCGACCCGGTCGGCCAACAGCTGCAGGCGCTCGACACCACGCGGCCCGAGACGTGGCAGACCGTGGTGGGCGTGGCCGCACCCACCGTGCAGCACGAACTCGATGGCGACCCCGGCTTCGATGTCTACCGGCCGTGGACGCAGGTGCTGACGTCAGGTCCGTACTTCGTCGTCCGCACGGCCGGCGACCCGATGGCGATTGCCACACAGGCGACGGCGCTTGTAGGCGCGATCGACGCGAACCAGTCGTTCCTCGACGTGCAGAGCTACGACACCCGCGTGTCGAACCGCATCTGGCAGCGGCGCCTGCCTGGTGTGCTCTTCGGCGCCTTCGCGGTGCTGGCGGTGGTGCTGGCCTCGATCGGGCTCTACGGGGTGATGTCGTACCTCGTGTCGCAGCAGACGCGTGAGATGGGCGTGCGCCTGGCGCTGGGGG
>CADEEX010000738.1 GCA_902826465.1 uncultured Acidobacteriota bacterium | reverse complement strand
TCAGAACAGTGTGATGGCTGGCAAAGACAGCAAGGTCATACTCATTGACAGCGATTCGTTCCAGGTCAACGCTCGTGGAACGATGCACCTATGTGAAGTGGGTGTGTCGCACTTCACGCCGCCAGAGCTGCAGTCCCTGACTTCTTTCGATGGACTCACGCGGACAACCAATCACGACAACTTCGGCCTGGCGCTGCTGATCTTCCATGTGCTGTTTGGTGGGCGGCATCCATATTCAGGCGTCCCCCTTAGGAACGGCGTGGGAGACGCCCTAGAAACTGATATCAGGAACTTTCGATATGCATATGCTCGGGACAGTCAATCCCGTGGTGTCGGACCGCCGCCACGCTCCATCCCTCTGACGATGGTTCCCGACGCAATAGAGGCAATGTTTCACGCCGCGTTTACCGAGCATGGGGTTCCGGGTGGCCGCCCGACTGCGCAGCAGTGGGTAGCCACGCTGGACCTGGCTCGGGTGCATTTGAAGAAGTGCAGTGCGTCGACCATTCACATCTTCCCAGACCATCTCATCAAGTGCCCCTGGTGCGCGCTCGAACAGAAGGGCGTTTCGTATTTCGTGGACCTCGGGTCGGCCTTCGAAGCGACGACGAATGGATTCGTGTTGGCCAAGGTTTGGGCCGTCATCCAAGCTGTGCCTGTACCACCGTCGCTCACCTTGCCTCGTCCAAGCGACTTTGCCGTGAACGCAAGGGCACTACCATCAGGTATCCCAACGGGAAAGACCACCGCCCTCTATCGTCTTGTTGCGGTGGGCATCGGAGTCGCGATCGCACTTGCGGTGCCTGAATCAGCGATCTGGGGATTCGTCGCCGGAGTCGTAGGTTGGTTCGTGGCAGGTAGAGCTGGTTCGTCTGAACGCTCTGCTGAAAAATCGCGACGTTCGGCAATCCGCCAGGCCGCGAGACAGGAGTACGACGACCAGGTCGAACTGGCGCAGCGAGTCGCGGGCCCGGTCGGCTTCCAGACCAAACGAGCGGAACTGTCGAAGCTCCGTGATGAGCACCAGACGCTACTTCATGCCGAGAAGGATGAGCTGAACAAGCTCCATGCCACCGCGCAAGAACGGCAGAAGCACAAGTTTCTGGACGCTTGCTTCATTGACAGTGCTTCGATCTCTGGCGTCGGCCCAGCCCGGAAGGCTGCCTTGCGCTCGTTCGGAATTGAGACAGCGGCTGATGTAAGCCGCAATGGCGTAATGCAGGTCCGCGGTTTTGGCGACAGCCTCACAAGTGCCGTGATGGATTGGAAGGCAAGCTGCGAGCGGCGCTTCGTCTTCAACCCGGCGAACGCGGTGTCGGCAGCAGAGCGTGGTGCGGTGCGATCGAAGTTCGGCGCTCGCAAGGTCTATATCGAAGCTGCCTTGACGCGAGGTGCGAATGAGCTCCAAAACTACGGGCATCGCGCGACAAACCAGATGGCGAGGCTGCAATTGCAGCTGGAGGCTGCGGCTCGAAAGCTCGCCCAGGCCGAGAAGGACCTGTCGGCTCTCTAGGGAAGCGCTGATCAACGCGCT
>CADEEX010000737.1 GCA_902826465.1 uncultured Acidobacteriota bacterium | reverse complement strand
AACCGGCCGGATTCCACCCGCCTCGCTGGCTCCGCAACCACCACCTGCAATCCATCCTGCCGACCAGCCGGCTTCGCAGGCCGTGGGTCATGCCCCGTGCGAAATCCCTGTTGTCGGCGACGCGCCCTGTGGTCCTCGATTGCGGGGCCGGTGTCCGCTTGTCGGGCTACCACTCGCGACAGGAAGATGCGGGCAAGCCTGCGGCGACGACGCTCGTCGTCCTGCTGCATGGCTG
The DNA here is from genome assembly GCA_902826465.1 of uncultured Acidobacteriota bacterium. Lineage (GTDB taxonomy): Bacteria > Acidobacteriota > Vicinamibacteria > Vicinamibacterales > CAVVIG01 > CADEEX01. The sequence goes on along the minus strand of CADEEX010000737.1, from coordinate 1,307 downwards.
GGAGGGCAGTGCGCAGTCGCTCTATGTGCTCGCGCTCGGCAGCCATCTGTTCGACCTGGGCTACGACGTATTCCGGCTGAACTTCCGCGATCACGGCGGCAGCCATGGGCTCAATCCCGGGCTGTTTCATTCCTGCCGCCTCGATGAGGTTGTGGGCGCCGTGGCCCGCCTGCATGCGCTGAACCCGGACAGGAAGCTGTGCATCGGAGGATTCTCGCTCGGAGGAAATTTCGCGCTCCGGGTCGCGGCCCGGGCGCCGGCGAACGGTATTTCTCTAGAGCGGGCCTTTGCCGTATGCCCGGTATTGAGTCCGCACAGCACGCTCGACGTCCTCGAGCGCGGCTCGTTCGTCTACCGCCAGTACTTCATCCAGAAGTGGAAACGCTCTCTCCTGGAAAAGCAGCGCTGTTTCCCGGAGATCTACAACCTCAAGGACATCCTGGAGATGAACACGATGACGGCGATGACGGACGCCATGGTCCGCCGCTACAGCGAGTTCGATACACTCGATGCTTACCTGACGGGGTATGCCGTCGTCGATGGGGCGCTCGCCGAGCTTGCGGTGCCGAGCCACGCGTTGCTCGCGGCGGACGACCCGATCATTCCGGTGAAGGACGCCGACCGCCTGGCCAGGACGCCCTTCCTGTCTGTCACGCACTCGCGCTACGGCGGACACTGCGGCTTCCTGGACAGCTTCGGCCGCGAGAGCTGGGTCAACTCGTGGGTAACGCGGCTGCTCGAATCACCGGCAGTGGCGCGCTAGCGGGTCGGAGGGCTCCACGCAACGATCTGCTGCCGTTGCACGCCCAGTTCTTCGACACCGAGTGTGACGATATCGCCGGGCTTCAGGTAAAGCGGCGGTTTGCGTCCCATGCCGACGCCCGAAGGCGTACCGGAGTAGATGACGTCGCCCGGCTCCAGTGTCATGAACTGGCTCAGGTAGCTGACGAGGAACGCGGGCTTGAACACCATCTGGCTGGTGCTTGAGCGCTGCCGGTCCTCGCCGTTGACGGCAAGCCACAGCTCGAGGTTCGTGGCGTCCAGCGTGCTGCCTGCCAGGACGTAGGGACCGAGCGGTGCAAACGTGTCCGCGCTCTTGCCCTTGACCCACTGACCGCCGCGACGAATCTGGAAATCGCGCTCGGACACGTCGTGGCCCGTGGCATAGCCCGCAATGTGGTCCGGTGCCTGCTGCTCCGTGATGTACTGGGCGCGCTTGCCGATCACAATGACAAGCTCCACTTCGTGGTCAAGGGCAACCGAGTCGCGCTGCTGGATGACGTCGTCGTCGGGACCGCTCAGGAGGG
>CADEEX010000736.1 GCA_902826465.1 uncultured Acidobacteriota bacterium | reverse complement strand
ATCAACACCCTGTCGCAGCTCAAGGAGGACACGCGCGCCAGCACCGGCTGCGGCAGCTGCACTCGCCTGTGTCAGGACATTCTCAGGGCGGTGTGCCCAGAGTTTTCTGACGAAACGAAGAAGGTGCTCTGCAGCTGTGTGCCATTCACACAGGAAGCGCTGCGCGAGATTCTCCGGAGCCAGAAGCTGAAATCAGTGCAGCATGTGCTCGAGATCTATGGCAACGGTCAGGGGTGCGAGATCTGCAAGCCGGCGCTCAGCTACATGCTCGACATGTTGTGGTGTGGCGATCACGACGAAGACCGATCGGCGCGCTTCATCAACGACCGTGTCCACGCCAACATCCAGAAGGACGGCACCTTCTCGGTGATTCCGCGTATTCGCGGCGGCGTCACCACGCCCGACGAGCTCCGCAGGATTGCTGATGTGGCCGACAAGTACAAGGTGCCGATGGTGAAGATCACCGGCAGCCAACGCATCGACCTCCTCGGCATCAAGAAGCAGGATCTGCCGGCGGTGTGGGCCGACCTCGGCATGCCGTCAGGACAGGGCTACACCAAGGGTGTGCGCATGGTGAAGACCTGCGTCGGCACAGAATTCTGCCGCTACGGCACGCAGGATTCGACCAACGCCGGCATCGAAATGGAGCGGCGCTTCGAGAACCTGTTCACGCCGCACAAGGTGAAGATGGCCACGGTCGGCTGCCCGCGCAACTGCGCGGAGGCGACGGTGAAGGACATCGGCCTCATCGGCATCGAGGGCGGCTGGCAGGTGGTGGTGGGTGGCGCGGCCGGCAAGTCGGTGCGCAAGGCCGACCTGCTGATCACGGTTGAGACGACCGAGGCAGCGCTCGAGGCGTCCGAGGTGTTCTTCCAGTACTATCGCGAGCATGCCAATTACCTCGAGCGGAGCTACGATTTCGTGGAACGGTTCGGCATCGATCGCGTGAGGAAGGAAACGGTCTACGCCCCGGAGCCAACACGACAGGCGCTGCTCGACCGGCTGCGCAAGTCGAAGGCGTTGTCGTCAGACGCGTGGCTCGAGGGACAAGCTCCCGTCAACCGGACGCAGTTCATTCCCCTTCGACCGATTCAGCAGGTGGCGCAGTGAGCGAGCAGTGGATTCGAGTGACCGAGTGCGAGAACATTCCGCCTCGCGAGGGGCGCGCGGTGCTGCTAGGCGATCGCGAGATCGCCATCTTCAATCTCGGCGATCGCTTCCTGGCAGTGGATGGACGCTGCCCGCACCAAGGCGGACCGCTCTGCGACGGGATCGTTGCGGGCAACGCCGTGGTCTGCCCGCTGCACGGTTGGAAGGTGAACCTCGAGTCTGGCGCCATCGAGCGCCCCGCCAACTCGAAGGTGTGCGTGCCGACCTACGCGACGAAAGTCGAAGGGGGTGTGGTGCTGCTGTCGCTCACGCCGACGCCTGAACTTCGGAGCGCGACCCTTTAGGCCTCCGTGCAACGGTGAGTCACATCGCCATAGAGGCTCAGAGACACAGAGTTTCGTAGAGGATGTTCTTCCGTGTCTCCGTGTCTCCGTGGCCA
>CADEEX010000735.1 GCA_902826465.1 uncultured Acidobacteriota bacterium | reverse complement strand
CCCTGGCGACAGTTGGCCCACGGTATCGAACTCCGGGCAGTCGTTGTGCTCCGGATGCGGATCCGAGTACATCTGGTGGACCACCGTGTCGTTGTTGACGAACGTGATCTGGCTACCGCGCGGCACGCTGATGTTGCGCGGACTCGCACCGGTTCGTGAAATCGTGATGGTAAGGGCGGGGTCCGACGGCGCGGTCGGTTGGGTCGGTTCCTGGCCGGAGCACCCTGACGCGAGCCCAAGAACGCCGATGGCGCTGGCGAGGCACGCCCCCCGGATGGTCATCCACATTATGACCATTAGACCCGGGGGACGTGCGAAAGGTCAAAAGAACTTGCGCGAGATGTTGAAGCCCAGATACCAGTCGCTGCGGCCAGTGCCGCCGCGCGCGATCTGTCCGGGCGTTGACGCGAATCCGTTCGAGAAGTTCAACTGAAAGGCGTGCCCGCCGGCCCGCTTTTCGATGGCGAACGCGCCGTAGTGCACGCCAGGATCAAACCCCGACACGCGCGGTACGAATTCCGCGACGATGTAGACCGTTGGCCGGACACGGAGACGGGTCCCGAGGCCAACCGTGACGGTGTCGTTGTCGTCGACGAGCGCGCTCGGTAGCGGATTCGTGTTGTTGGCCCACATCGGCTCGACATAGAAGGCGCCCCATTCGCCGAACGTCCGCGACACAATCGCCGTGATCGCCGGCGTGCGGCTCTCCTGGAAGTTGTCCAGTCCCTCAACGCCCGCGCGCACCGACAGATCGAGGCCGTGCGACGCCTGTCGCAGCAGGCCGTACTGGCCAAAGAACTCGAACGTCTTGGCACGGCTCGAGCGGTGGAATCCGGCCTGCATGTTCTTGAACAGGCCGAAGCGGTACTCGATGCCGATGGTGGCGCCGTTGTCGAGGCCGAAGAGATCGCCGGCAAGGTCGCCGAAGTCGCCTTCGCCCAGCGTCCGCTGAAAGCGATGCGTGATGCGGAACGCGCTGCCGAACGTGGGCAGCCGCAACGACGTCGGCAGGCTGACCAGCGTGAAGTCGGGTTCCGCGATCTTCAGCGCGGCGTCATCGTCCTGCGCGGCGGCCAGCGCGGGAAGTGCGACGGCCAGAATGGCGATGGCCAGAGAGCGAAGCAGAGGTCTCACGAATACTCCTGATGTGAAAGGGGGTCGCAACTAGTCGCGCGGGGCGCCGAGTGCGATCCAGCGGCGCAGAATGAGAATCTGACCGTCCGACAGGTACGGCGCGATGAACGGCATCCGCAGTCCGACGATGCCGGGAGTGCCTTCGACCTTGTGGACGATGTAGCTGGCATCGGGATCACCCGGCACGACGCGCAACACGCCAGGCCGCTGCGTGCTCGACACATTGACGATGTTGGCGTACGCGACGTCGTGGAGGAGATTCATGCCACCTGCCGGCGTCCGGCCGACGTTGGTGTGGCACGACGTGCAGGCGCGGCGCCCGGCCGAATCCGGCGCCTCGAAGACGAATTGTTGAATGCTGGCGAAGGTGGGCTCAAGGTCTGGTGTCGGGCCGGCGATGGTCGAGAGATTCTCGTCGCAGGCTGTCGCGGAAACA
>CADEEX010000734.1 GCA_902826465.1 uncultured Acidobacteriota bacterium | reverse complement strand
GAAGGGGTGAACCCATGAACGACTGTTGCACATCCTCCTCGTCCCGGGACAAGCTTGCAGCTTCCGCATCCACGACACTGCCGAGCTACGTCGTACGGCCGGGCGTGACGTTTCCGGATTGGTCTGTGGTCAAATCACCAGCGGTCAAGGATGCCCTGCAGGCGATGGTCGGGTCCAACCATGTGTTCGATCGCTGGAGTGGCTACGATCCCGCCACGGATCGGGTTCGCGTTGCGCTGCTCCATCTCTACTCCGAGGACGGACGAGCCCCGACCACGGGCGCGCTTGCGGAGCGAGCGGGGTTGAACGAGACGTCCGTCTGGACTCTGCTCGAAGAGCTCCGCCGTCGCGACCTGGTCGTGCTCGACGGCGAGCGAATCGTCGGCGCCTATCCCTTCACCGATAGGGACACGGGCCACCGGGTTACACTCGACGGACGTGTTCTCAACGCCATGTGCACGGTCGACGCACTCGGCATTGGCGCCATGACTGATCGCGATATCACGATTGCATCGCGCTGCCGTCATTGTGGTGCGCCAATCCGGGTCACCACACGGGATCAAGGTCGGATGCTGGCTCGCGTTGAGCCGAAGACGTCGGTCATGTGGCAAAGCGTTCGCTATGAAGACGCGTGCGCTGCGAACTCGCTGTGCGCGACGACCGCCTTCTTCTGTTCGGACGACCATCTCTCCGTCTGGCGCCGTGAACAGGCTGCGGACGAGGCCGGATTTCGGCTGTCGATCGAGGAAGGGCTGGAGGCTGGTCGCGCTCTGTTTGGCCCGAGCCTCGCCGGCCTCGATACGACGGCACAGTCGTCGGTCGGCTCGACATCGAAGAGGGCCGCAGTGGCGGACCGTCGCTTTCGCGCGAACGGTCGCAATGGTGGCGCCTACGATCTCCTCGTCATCGGCGCCGGCTCGGCCGGCTTCTCGGCCTCGATCACAGCTGCCGATCAGGGCGCACAGGTGGCGCTCATCGGCAGCGGCACCATCGGCGGCACCTGCGTCAATATCGGTTGCGTGCCGTCGAAGACCTTGATCCGCGCCGCCGAGACGCTTCACAACGCGCGCGTGGCAGCACGTTTTGCCGGCATCACGGCCGAGGCTGAACTGACTGACTGGCGCGGAACCGTTCGTCAGAAGGATGCACTTGTTTCCGAACTCCGCCAGGCCAAGTACGCGAACCTGCTCCTCGCCTACAACGGTATCGCTTATCGTGGAGGAGCGGCGCGCATCATAGAAGGCGGTGTTGAGGTGGACGGCGCGCGCATTCCCGCCGGCAAGATCATCATCGCGACCGGTGCGAGGCCAGCGGTGCCCGCCATCCCTGGCATCGACGCTATACCGTATCTGACCAGTACGACCGCGCTCGACCTCGAGGAGCTGCCGCGATCGTTGCTCGTTATCGGCGGCGGCTATATCGGGGCGGAGCTCGCTCAGATGTTCGCCCGCGCTGGCGTCAAGGTGACGCTCGTGTGCCGGTCTCGTCTGCTCCCCGAGGCCGAGCCCGAGATCGGCGCAGCGCTGACGGGATATTTCCAGGAAGAAGGGAGCTCCGTGATCTCCGGCATCGCCTACC
>CADEEX010000733.1 GCA_902826465.1 uncultured Acidobacteriota bacterium | reverse complement strand
GTCGCAGATCGCGATCGTGAGTGATCTGGGCGCCATCGAGGTACGGTTTGAGATCGCGCGCGCGTCCGGCGTAGTTGCCGAACAGATCGACGGCGCCACCGAAGCCGATCTGACTGAGCGAGTCGGATACCGGCTTGAACGCCGGCGTGCGCAGTGCCTCATCGATGTAGTCGAGATACAGTTCCGGAGGCTCCACCTGTCCCACGAGCACCGTGTCGATGGCGTGCGTCTCGAAGGTGTTGCCGAAGATCAGGCCGTTCGGGAACACCTCGAAGAACGTCGCAATCTCGCTCTTCACTGCCTCTGGGCTGCTCTCATAGAGCTGCACGAACAGCGTCATCACGCCACCGCCATTCAGATGCGCGCGTGCGGTCTCGAAGAACTCTTTCGTGTAGAGCGTCGCCGCGCCCTTTACCCAGGGGTCGAGCGGATCCGAGGTGATCGCGTCGAACTTTTCGGTCGTCGTCATCAGAAAGTGCCTGGCGTCGTCGGCGACGACCCTGACTTTTTGATTCCTGAGCACGTCGTGATTCACCGAGCCGAAGTAGTCGCGCGCCACCTGAGGTACCAGCGGCTCGATATCGACGATCGTCACTGATTCCACGGCCGGACTCACGCTCACCGCACCAGCGGTGACGCCGGCGCCACAACCGATCACCAGCACCTTCTTTGGTTGCCTCGGGACGATCGTGGTCAGGTGTCCGAGCATGCGCTGCAGGCGCATGTCGGGCGGCTGGCTGGATGCCTGCACCTTCCCGGCATTGTGGTAGTTGAGCACACCGTCGGCGACGCGCGAGACGGCGACTGTGGCGTGCAGGCCTTCACCGACAAACAGCATGTCGCCGGTGTGACCCACCCAGTTGGCCGAATTGCGGCCATAGCCCACCAGCACAGCTGGCAGCGCCGGCACCACCGCGAGAAGAACGATGACACCGACTGCCGCCACCGCGATCGTTGCCGTGGCGAGGCCACGCCTCCGCGTCCGCGGCTGTTGCCGCTCACGTCCGTCCCGCAGCGGAATCATCGCGAGCATGCCCGAACCGGCCGCGACGATCATGATCACCTGTTGGGCGTGTTGCGACCCGATCCACGCCACGAGAACAAGACTCGTCACCAGCGCCCCGGCGATCGCGCCGACCGTGTTCGCGGCGTAGACCCGGCCGACGATCCGGCTGGTGTCGTCGCCGGGTTCTGCCGCGGCCGCCAGCGCCAGCGGGAAGCTGGCACCCCACAGCAGCGGCGCCGGGAGAATCGCGATGGTCGTGCGCAGCAGATCGAGACGGAACATCGCCCAGATGTCGCCGGACAGCGCCGGATCGACCTTCCAGTACGGCAGCACGCCGAGCAACATGTAGGCCGAGAAAGCGACCGCCGCCGCCGCGCCGAACTGACACCAGGCCAGCGCCAGCACCGGGCGGGTGACGCGGCGCGCCAGCGACGCGCCCGCGCTGCTGCCCAGGCCAAGGCCGACGAGAAACACCGCCAGGATGATCGAGAAGGTGTAGACGGTGGCGCCAAAGAGCAGCGTCAGCAGCCGGGTCCATACCACTTCGGCGGAGAGCGCGCAGAAGCCGGACAG
>CADEEX010000732.1 GCA_902826465.1 uncultured Acidobacteriota bacterium | reverse complement strand
GCATGGAGCGGGCCTCGGAGTTTGGCGTGAACGTCGGTAACAACGTGCGTGCCGGTCTGACGACGTCGATGACAGAGATTGCCGATGCCGAGCGCGAGCGCGGCCGGGTCTGGCATCTGTTCCGCGATCTGTTCTCGCGATTCGACTACCTGCTCACGCCGTGCATGGCGGTGCCGCCGTTCCCGGTCGAACAGAACTACCCGGACGCGATCGCCGGCAAGCCGATGCAGTCGTACGTGGACTGGATCGCACCAACCTTTGTGCTCAGCCTGACCGGTCTGCCCGTGGCCGCAGTGCCGTGCGGCCTCGATGCCGAGCGACTGCCGGTGGCCTTGCAGATCGTGAGCCGACCGGCCGGCGACGACGCGGCGCTGGCGCTGGCGGTGCGAATTCAGCACCGCCACCCGCTCGGCCCGCCGCCGTTGTTGACCACGTAGCGCAACCCTTGATGGTCGCGTTCGCCGCGGGTCTGAAGACCCGCGCGACGAAGAGTGCGAACACGATCTAGCGCCGCTGCTTGAAGAATTCCTGCATGAGGGCGCGGCACTCGTCCTCTCGCACGCCGCCGACGACCTCGAAGCGGTGGTTGTGGCCAGGCAGTTCGCCGCCTTTCACCGTGGAGTGGATGGCGCCGGTCCGCGGTTCCGGTGCGCCGTAGACGAGCGTGCCGATGCGGGCGTGTACCAGGGCGCCGACGCACATCAGGCAAGGCTCGACGGTGACGACCAGGGTGGCCCCGGTCAGACGGTAGTTGCCAACCGTTCTGGCCGCCTCACGGATGGCTACGATCTCGGCGTGGGCGGTCGGGTCGCCCGCGCCGATTGGTTGGTTGAAGCCGCGTCCTATGATTTTGTCCGCCATCACGACGATCGCACCGATCGGCACCTCTCCCGTGGCGCTGGCCATCTGCGCCTGTTCCAATGCGAGGGCCATGAGCTGACCCGGATCTTCCAAATTCATAGTTGCGTAGGATGGCGGCCGAGCCTCCGTACTCCTGACCCTTAAGTCCGCTAGAAGGCTGACTTCTGTCTGAAGTCGGCCGCGTTAGATCAGTCTATATTTTGAACAACCCACTTTAAATCAACGAGATGCATAGGGGCCATCAAAAGGATGAGCCCAAGCACAAGCTTTGCAGGGGCGTGCAATGAGTGCAGCTTTCCGTTGTCCCTGCACCTCGCCTTGTCCCTGCACCTCGCAGGGCTCACCCGCTGGAGTGGTAATGAAAAAATTGTCTGTAGTCGTCGGTCTCCTCGCGACCTCACTGCTTGCCGGCTCAGGCGCGGCGCACGCGGCGTCCATCGCCTTGAATACCTTGGCTCCGTTTCCGACTGCAACCTTCGGAGGATCGGGTATTCCCACAAACGCGGTGGCGACAACTCAAATCGTCGTCGGCGGCGACACCATCACTTTGGCGTTGACCGCCTTTGGCCGGTATGCAAACCCCCAGTTGACCAACGACGGCGCTGGCACCTTCTCAGCGACGCCCGGAGCGAACGACGGGCTCGACGGATCGCCGCATCCGATCGGAGCAACTTGGAGTTTCGGATACTACGTGAATGTCGCAGGAACTGGCAGTCTTGA
>CADEEX010000731.1 GCA_902826465.1 uncultured Acidobacteriota bacterium | reverse complement strand
CCAGCCACCGCGCCCGGCCGTTCCACCAATCGCGTGTCGGCGCCCTGCTGATGCTGTCGTGCGCGGTCGCCGCCGTGGTCGTCGGGTGTGGACGCGAGGCCTCCGACGCACCAACGACCCTCTCTGCCCCCGCTCCGGCGCTCGTATGGCTCGACCGCGGCGGCAACCGCGTCGGCCAGATCGACGTGCCGCTGCCGGTACAGATGGTGCGCGTGTCGCCCGATGGCGCGCGCGTGGCCTGGCTCGATCGCGAAGGGCGGGTGTGGGTGCGGCCTGTGGGCGGCGGCGACGCCGTTCGCGTGAATGCGGGCGCCGCGCGCGGCTTCGCATGGCGGCCCGACTCAGGCGCGATGGCTCTCGATGCGACGGATCCGGCGTCGCGGCTGCAAATTCTCGACCTGGCCACGCACAACGAGCGCAAACTCGCGCCGAGCGGACTCGCCTTGAAGCCGAGCGACTGGTCAGGCGACGGTCAGTATCTGGTCTACGAACAGGATGGCGGCCCGAAGCAATCGGACGTGTGGCTGCTGTATCTGAAAGACGAGGGGACGCCGGTCCCGCAGGCGTATTCGAACGGCGCCGACAGCGATGGCATGTTCTCGCCAGACAGCCGATCGCTGGCCTACGTCAGTGCGCCGACCGGTCGTGCTGAGGTGTTCGTCCAGCCGTTTCCCGTCCCCGGCATCGCGACGCGCGTGTCAGTCAACGGTGGGACGACGCCGCGGTGGAGCGGCGACGGCAAGGAACTCTTCTATCACGCCGCCGACGGGATGTTGATGGCCGCGACCATCGACCACGCACCACAGACGATGCTGTTGTCGACGCAGGCGCTGTTTCCACTGAAGGGCGCGCTGCAGCAGGCGTCGAGCGACGGGCAGCGCTTTCTCGTACTGACGCCGTAACCCTCACGGCTCCGGTCAGCGGCGTCATCGCCACCCGTCGAGATCCGCGAGGCACGGCACGTCGCTGTCGTCTCGAGTTCGCGCTTCTGTGCGACGCCGCAGTCCTTGTTATCGGGATGCGCATCTCCTCCTGGATAGACGACGCGTCGAGGCGGGTGAATCGTTCGACGATGTGCAGCGCGCGCGCCTGCCGATTCACCGTGCGAGTCCGCGAGTCACCACTCGTGATACTGATCGAAAGACAGAGGCACGTGATCGAAAGAAAGCGACGGGTATGCCTTGAATATGGCGGGGCCCATGTCATCCTTTCTCCTACGCGTTCTGTTATCCTTCGACGTTGAGGAGACTTGATGCCCAGAGTGAAGAAGAACGACCACATGTTTGAGCTGGCCAAGCGCGGTGCGCAGGCGAGGCTCAGTGATCTTGTGCACGAAGTCAAGCTGTTGGTGGGGTTGTTTCCGCACTTGAAAGACAGCTTTGACAAGGACGAACTGCCCATTTCCTTTCTGTTGAAGAAGGGCGCCAACGCCAAGTCGGCTCTTGTCGATACGATCAAGGCCGCGGGAGGCGCTGCGCCCGCCAAGAAGACCCGCCTGCTCTCCCCTGCTGCTCGTCGCGCCATCTCGAATGCGCAGAAGAAGCGCTGGGCGCTGCACCGCGCCAACGCCGCCAAGCAGGCCTA
>CADEEX010000730.1 GCA_902826465.1 uncultured Acidobacteriota bacterium | reverse complement strand
GCTCAAGCTGCAGATGGAGGCGCACTTCGAGGCCGACGTCCCCTCGGCAAACGTTGTGGGCGAGTTACGCGGCCGCGAGCGACCGGACGAAATCGTCGTCGTTGGTGGTCATCTCGACAGCTGGGATGTGGGCGCTGGCGCCAGCGACGATGGCGGCGGCTGCGTGGCCACCTGGGAGGCGCTGCGGCTCATGAAGAAACTGAACCTGCGCCCGCGCCGCACCGTGCGGGTGGTGCTCTTCTCCAACGAGGAGAATGGCACGCGCGGTGGCCTGGGCTACCGCGATGCGCACATGACGGAGCTGTCGAAGACGCTGCTCATGCTCGAGGCCGACGACGGGCTGTTTCCGCCGAACGCCTTCGGTTTCAGCGGCAGTCAGAAGGCCCGTGAAGTTGTGCAGGCGATTGCCTCGCTGCTCAAGGGCATCGACCTCGAACACGTCGCCTCTGCGGGCGGCGGATCGGACATCGAACCGAGTGTCGCCGCCGGTCGGGTGGCCAGCATGTCGTACGATGGCACAGGCGACTATTTCGTAATTCACCATACGCAGGCGGATACGATCGACAAGATCAAGCCGTCCGATGTGTCGCGTGCAGCGGCCGCCATCGCCGTGATGGCCTACGTCGTTGCAGACTTGCCACAGCGACTCGGAGAGTAAAGGCGACGCCGGAGATGCAGGATGTAGGGATGTCGCGATTCGAGCCATGTCCGGCGCTGATCAGATAACGGGATAACGAGATGATGAAATTCAGTGTGCTGTCGGCGGCCGTGGTCGCGTTCGTGGTGTCGGCATGCTCGACGTCGGCCCAGCCAGCGAAGCAGCCGTCGCAGACGGACGTGGTCGCCACGATTGGCTCGACCAGTGTCACGCTGGCCGATGTCGACGCCCTCGCCTTGCAGGAGTCGGCCAGCAGTTTCGGCAGCGCCCGCTTGTCGCAGGCCCTGTATCTTGCCCGGCGCGGCGCACTCGAGCAAATCGTCGCCACACGGCTGATCGAAGCCGAGGCCAGAACGCGTGGCGTGTCCGCGGACGACCTCGTGCGCAAGGAGATCGACGGCAAGGTGACCGCACCAACTGATACCGATGTCGAGTTCTGGTATCAGACCAACCCCTCGGCCGTGCAGGGTCGCCCGCTGGATCAGCTGCGACAGGCGATCCGTTCGCTCCTCAACGAACAGCGGATGGCCGAGGCACACGATGCCTTCGTGGACACGCTGAAGGCGAAGACGCCGGTGAGCGTCACGCTCGACCCGCCACGGCAAACGGTCGCCACGGCCGGTCACGCGAGCAAGGGTCCGGCAGGTGCGCCGGTCGAGATCGTGGAGTTTTCAGACTACCAGTGCCCGTTCTGCCAGCGGGCAAACCCGACCGTCGAGCAGGTGCTGAAGACGTACGGCGACAAGGTGCATTTCGTCTATCGCCACTTCCCTCTTCCCAACCACCCGAACGCCAGGCCGGCGGCCGAAGCCGCGGCGTGCGCCAACGCCCAGGGACAGTTCTGGAAGTACCACGACCGGCTGTTCGCGACGCCCGACCGCCTGTCTGATGCCGATCCCAAGGCTCATGCCGCTGCGCTCGGCCTCGA
>CADEEX010000729.1 GCA_902826465.1 uncultured Acidobacteriota bacterium | reverse complement strand
AGCGGTAGGCGCGGCTCAGCGTCAGCTCGGTGCCATCCTTCAGGATTAACGAAAAATCGCCGTGCGACATCGAGCGTAGCTCGCGGATACGCGTGGTGTTGACCGCGGCCGACCGGTGAATGCGCACGAAGCGCTGCGGGTCGAGGCGCTGCAGCAGCTGCGTCACGCTCGAACGGTAGAGCTGCTTCTTCGGCCCGACATGGAGATAGATATACACGCCTGCCGCTTCGAGCCAGTCGACATCGTTGATGTCGAGGAACGAAATACAGCCGTTCGACTTCAACACCAGACGTTCCAGGTGCCCTGATCGGGCGTCCACACCCTGGCGCTCTTCAATCGCCGCCGACAGCTCCTCGGCCAGCATCAGACGTTCCGCCGAGTCGAGGTACTTCCGTGCGCGCCCGAGGGCGTCGTTGAAGCGCTCGTCGCTGAACGGCTTCAGGAGATAGTCGATGGCGTGGGCGTCGAAGGCCTGAATCGCGTACTTGTCGTAGGCCGTCACCATGATGGTGATGGGCAGTTCATCGGGTGTGAACTGCCGGAGCACGTCGAAGCCATCGAGCTGCGGCATCTGCACATCGAGAAAGAGCAGCTGCACGGGTACGCGCCGCAGCAGCGCGAGCGCCTCGTTGCCATTCGCGGCCGTCCCCACGACATCGACATCGGGATGACGCTGCAGCAGTTCGAGCAGCCGAACCCGCGCCGGCTTCTCGTCGTCGACCACCAGCGTCTTGATGCTCGCCATTCAGCCCCGGTGCGCGATCAAACCACGCGAAACGGAAACGCGATGTTGACGCAGGTGCGCCGCGCGTCGTCGGCGAAGACGTCGAGGACGTATTTGCCCCTGCCGTAGAGCTCTTCGAGACGGGCGCGTGTATTGCTGAGGCCGATGCCGACATGGCGGTCGAGTGACCAGCCGCGCGGCAGTCCTGGACCGTTGTCGCGGATGCGCACGTGAAGGCGGTCGTGGTCTCGCCACGCCGTCACTTCGATGACTCCGGCGGCACTGAGTTTCGACGTACCGTGACGGATCGCGTTCTCGACCAGCGGCTGCAGCAGGAACGTCGGTACCGCGGCCATCAACGTATCGGGTGCGGCATCGACCCGGACCTCGAGGCGATCGTCGAACCGGACCAGCTGCAGCTGGATGTAGCGATCGACGAAGGTGAGCTCGCGTTCGAGCGGAATCTCCTGCTGGTCGGCATGCTCGAGCGACAGGCGCAGCAGATCGCCGAGTTGCTGCAGCATCAAGCGCGCCTGCGCCGGTGCGCTTTCCACGTAGGCGGAGATCGAGTTCAGCGTGTTGAACAGGAAGTGCGGATCCAGTTGTGAACGGAGCGTCGCCAGACGTGCTTCTGACAGCAGCCGCTCCAGTCCCGCTGTGCGGATCTGGCGGTTCTTCAGATTGCTCTGATAGTCGAGCGCGACGCAGATCATCGCAATGGCCCAGTAGACGAACGTGCCCTGCCGGTAGACAACCTTCGTCACCGTTTCGAGGACCGTCTCGCCGAGCCACGGCGGCGCTTCCGGGGCGTCGACCAGGAGCGTAATCGCGGTATTCAGGTAGGTGTAGGCGACGTTGAAGA
>CADEEX010000728.1 GCA_902826465.1 uncultured Acidobacteriota bacterium | reverse complement strand
CCGAGTGCGCCGAGAAGTTCGCTCTTCTCCTTCTCCGGCACCTTGAACTTGTCGAGCGACTTCACGAGGTCCTCTACGAGGGCGTTGAAGTCTGCCATGGTGACCATCATGCCGGCGTGGGCCGTCTTCATGTCCTTGCCGGTGTACTTCTCCGGACCGCCCGTCGCCTCGCCGAGCTGGTTGACCAGCATCATGTTCAGGCGTGCCAGGTCGGTATTGGCGAAGAACTTGTTGATGCGAGTGTCGCCGCCGACGTTGACGAGGAAATCGTCAACAACCGCTTTGATGGCCGTACCCCCACCGAGGCGCATGTAGAGCGTCTGGGTGGCCGCTGTGGCGCCTCCAGCCGCGGTTCCGGCAGCGGTGGCTGCAGTCGTTGCCGCGGTGGTCGGGGCAGTGCCCGTGGTCGCCGTTGCCGGCGTGTCTTCGTCATCGTCACCACAGCCCACGAGGACGAATGCTCCGCCGAAAACGGCGATGCCCCCGGCGCTGCGCAAGAAGTTTCGTCGGCCCACCGGGCCTCGCTTGAGTGTCAACTCGTCCGCCATCAGCGGCCTCCTCGAGAGATGTATCTCGACGCGATCTACGCGGCGTGGAGGCTGAGTGATCAGTTTGTAGTTGCAATTCGTTGCGATTACAGACCCAACATTTACGTATCGTTGACCCTTCTATGGGGTCTATAGGATAGCAAATTTGAACAGACGCTCGGTAGGCGTTGTCGCGATTGACGGGATGCGGGAAGGTTCGTACCTTAGGTTTCAAGCCCATCTCATCGACGGATAATTCCGCGGTGTTCTATTACAAGGAAAGATTCTCACATGACACGAGCCTCGACCGAAGAGGGCAAAGCCCCGGTGTCCGCCGTCCTCGGCCAGCGCATTCGCGTGGCCCGGCGCGACGCAAATATGAGCCAGGGACAGCTCGCGGCAGCTCTGAATACGACGCAGAGCGCGATTAGCCTCTATGAAGCCGGACAGCGTTCTGTTGGCATCGACATGTTGCTCAACGTAGCTCGCATCCTCAATCGCCCGCTCCATTACTTCCTGGGCGAAAGCGGCGAGATGCTCTACGTCCGCGAGAGCGCCATCGCAAGTCTGATCGACGAGCTCGAGCAGCACCCGGAGGATCTCCCGGAACTCATGGCATACTGGGAGTATCTTCGCTGGAAGCGGCTCGGTTCGAACGCACCGTCGTCTATCTGACGCACTGACGTTCGACGGCCCGGGATACCACACGCATGACTCGCGTTCTCTGTGACCCCGCGGATGCCCGGCGCATCCTCAACCCCGGGCCCCTCGCCATCGTCACCACATCCTGGCGCGCCATGCCGAATGCCGCGCCCATCGCCTGGACGACCACGCTTTCGATGACGCCGCCGGTTGTCGGCGTCGTCATCCATCCGCATCGTCACACGGCCGATATGATTCGCTTCAGCGAAGAATTCGCGATCAACATCCCCGGTCCGTCGCTGGTCCGCCAGGCGGCGTTTCTCGGCAGCCACTCGGGATTGAACAACAACAAGATCGCGGCCGCGAAGCTCGAGACGTTCAAGGGCCCGCGCACGGATGCGCCGCTGATCGAAGGCTGTCTC
>CADEEX010000727.1 GCA_902826465.1 uncultured Acidobacteriota bacterium | reverse complement strand
GGTTCGTCGTTGAAGAGGCGAAGCGGCGCAATGAAGCCGAGCGGCGGAATCTTGCGTTTGTCATCGCCACCAACCTGGCGGTGATCGACGACGAGATCCTCGACTTCTGCCGGACCCACGCCATCCTGATCTCGACGTCGCTCGATGGACCTGCTGATCTCCACAACAAGAACCGTCCGCGACCGGGTCACGACTCGCATGCACGGGCGGTGGCGGGCATCCACGCGTGCCGTTCAGCACTCGGCCGAGATCAGGTCGCGGCCTTTATGACAACGACCGCCGGAAGCCTGGGGCGTGTCCGGGAAATCATCGACGAGTACGTGTCGCTCGACTTCGACGGCATTTTCCTCCGCCCGCTGTCCCCCTACGGCTTCGCCATGAAGACGAAGTTCTATCGAGGCTACGACCAAGCCAGGTGGCTCGACTTCTATTTCGAGGGCCTTGACTACATCATCGACCTCAACCTCTCGGGCTTCTGGTTCATTGAGCACTACGCCGCACTCATCCTGCGCAAGATGCTCACGCCGTTTCAGCCAGGATATGTCGATCTGATCAGCCCTGCCGGTATCGGGATTGGCGCCATCGCCTACAACTACGACGGAGACGTGTACGCTTCGGACGAGAGTCGCATGCTCGCCGAGATGGGCGACAAGACGTTTTGTCTGGGCAACGTCCACACCCACAGCTTCGAGGACATCTTCCTCGGAGATGCGCTGCTTGGACCTTTGGAAGCGTCGTTCGCCGGAAGCGCGCCCATGTGTTCCTGGTGTGCGTTTGAGCCGTACTGCGGCGCCGACCCGGTCTTTCATCACGCGACACAGGCCGATTTCGTCGGGAAGAAGCCGCTCTCCGCCTACTGCAATCGCAATATGGCGATTTTCCGTGGCCTCATTCAAAGAATGCGTTCGAACCCTGACGTTCGCGCCGTGTTCGAGCGCTGGGCGAACCTCGGATGATTGCGCTATCCGCAGCCCAGCTGAGCTTTAATACGCCAGGCGCTGACGCGCCTCGTCAGACCATCCTTTTGTCCGACAATCCGGGCCGACCCATGCCGCTTCGGCAGCGGGAGGGATTTCTGGTTCGCGATGGGGAGGTTCCCGAAGGTTTTGGTTGGTACCTCTTGCATGGCGAGGCGACCGCGGTAGCCGCGCGCCTCGCAAACCAGCGGGTCGTCCTGCTTCCGCCAGAACTCGACTACCTAGGCGATGGCGATGTGGTTCGGCTCAACCCGGAGCGCACAGCGTTGCGGGTTCTCTATCGCCGTTCATCGCCACACAACCACTTTTTGCTCACGGAGCGCTGCAACAACTACTGCCTCATGTGTTCCCAGCCACCTCGGAACGTGAACGACGGTTGGATCATCGACGAGGTGATTGAGGCTCTGCCGCTCATCGACCGCGATACGGTCGAGCTGGGCATTACGGGCGGCGAGCCGACGTTGCTTGGCGAGCGATTTTTCCATCTCGTCCGCTCAGCGAAGAGCTTTTTGCCGGATACGGCGCTGCACGTCCTCACGAACGGGCGGCTGTTTGTAAACCCGGTGCAGGCCGAGACGCTCGGCAAGATCAACCACCCCGATCTCATGCTCGGGAT
>CADEEX010000726.1 GCA_902826465.1 uncultured Acidobacteriota bacterium | reverse complement strand
TGCAATGATGGAATGGACTCCTCCCCGAGCTGCGACCTGGTCGGCATCAATGTGCCAAGGTCGCGGTTTAACCCGCGCTCTAAGGAGGAGCCCATGGAGAAGACTACCGTCGTTGGAGTTGACCTCGCAAAGACCGTGTTCGAAATTGCCGTTTCAGAGACACCAGGTCAGGTGAGCAGGAAGCAGCGGCTTCCCCGGTCAAAGTTCATCTCGTTCTTCACAGAGTTGCCGCCGGCCATCGTGGTGATGGAGGCGTGCGGTTCCGCCCACTTCTGGGGACGCACGTTCGAGGCCCTGGGGCACACGGTTGTGCTGCTGCCGCCTCACCTGGTGAAGCCGTACATCACTCGCAACAAGACCGATCGCGCTGACGCGAAGGGGATCCTCGAGGCGTATCGCAACGACCAGATCCACCGCGTGCCGATCAAGACGATGGCTCAGCAGACGCTGGGTGCCGTCCACCGCCTTCGGTCGAGGTGGATCAAAGCGCGTACGGCCCAGGTCAACACCGCTCGCGGCCTGCTGCGGGAGTTTGGCTTCAACATACCCATGGGAATCGAGCATGTGGTGCCGCAGGTACGCCTCCTCATCGAAGATGCCGACACGAAGGTGCCCGATCCGCTTCGGGAACTACTCGCCGCGGTGTGCAATCAGATCGAATTGTCGGGGCAGCAGATCGCACTCGCCGAGCGACAGCTTGAGGTCCTGGCTGAGCAGACCCCTCTGGTCGAGAGGCTCCGCACGATTCCCGGTATCGGCCTGATCAGTGGCACCGCCCTGTCGGCCTTCGTCGGAGGTGTGGACCGATTTCCCACCGGACGTCACTTTGCGTGCTACCTGGGCCTCACTCCGAGCGAGCGCTCGAGCGGAACGAAGCGCCGGCTTGGAAGCATCTCGAAGCTCGGCGACATCTATCTGAGAACGCTCCTGATCCACGGCGCCCGATCCGTGATCTGTCACGCCAAGGGGGCGAAGTCGAATGATCGGTTGCGCTCCTGGGCCGTTCAGCTCGTGGGGCGAACCCGTTACAACAAGGCCGTGGCCGCGCTCGCGAACAAACTCGCTCGAATCGTGTGGGCGGTTTGGAGGAACGGTCGCACCTACGAATCCCTTCAGCCTGCCGCCTGAGGCGAGCCCTTAAGAAACAAACTCACTGACACTGCCCAGTGATCGACGTGATGGCGAAACAGGTCGGACCGGCGAGTGGAAAGCCGACAACAACGGTGGCCTTCGAGGCCGGTGCTCAACGATTGGCTTCCACTCGCGCGGATTTCCATACTGGCCCGGGAGCCCGAGCGCTCCCCACGAGAGGCCGAAGATACGACTGCAGTCCGCTCCTGGATCGAACACCACGCGTACCCCTGTGCCCAGTGCTACCACGTGCCACGTCGCTACGGCCGCGTCAAGGCCAAGCCGCCCTTCGGGCGGTGCGCTTCGCGCAGCCTTGACCCGTCCTACGCGACGCGGCCCTCATCCTGTACGCGACGAAGGGCGAGCCTTCGTCGCGCGCTCCGCATTCCCCAAGAAGGGACTAAACCCGTGACCTAAGTTCTACGGACTGACAATCTCCCTCTTGACAGGAGGAGTCCAGATACGCGTTGTT
>CADEEX010000725.1 GCA_902826465.1 uncultured Acidobacteriota bacterium | reverse complement strand
GTCCGCCGCCCTGGAGGCCAGGCAGCGCGCGCAACCGATCTTCGAGCTGCCGGTAGAGCGCCGCCAGACGCTCCGGTGCGTGGTCGGCAGGAGGGCGATTCATCGATACCAGGATGCGCCCCTCGACCGAGTAGCCGAGGTTCTGCCCTTCGAGACGATTGAGACTCCGCGACAGCAGCATGGCACCTGCTACCAGCACCACCGACAACGTCGCCTGCACCACGAGCAGTGTCGTCCGTGTCTTCGACGATCGGTCGCCAACGGTGCGTCCTGAGCCGCGGAGCGCCTCCACCGGATTCGTGCGCGTCGAGAGCCAGGCCGGCACGACGCCGAAGATGATTCCGGTGACCAGCGCCAGGCTGAACGCGATGCCGAGCATCGGCAGGGAGATACTGGCGTCGAGCGGGAGGTAGAGAACGTTCGAGAACTGCAGCGCCAGCAACAGACGCGTCGCCGTGACTGCGACGAAGAGGCCGGCGATACCGCCGCCGATTGCCAGCACCACGCTTTCAACCAGCGCCTGCCGGATGATCTGCCGGCGCGAGGCGCCGAGTGCCAGGCGCACCGCCGTCTGCTGACGCCGCGCCACCGCCCGCGTCAGCAGCAGATTGGCGACGTTGGCGCACGCAATCAGCAGCACCAGGCCGCAGACCCAGAGCAGCAGCCGCAGGCTGGTGCCGTACTGCGCCTTCATCACGCCCACACCCGCCCCTGCCGGCACGATGTTGATCGTCTCGTTCGGCAGGTTCCGCACCACGTCGGCCATCCAGTTCGCCGGATAGCCCGAATCGTGCTCGATCCATTGCCGCAGCACGCCAGTCAGCCGTCCCGACATGCCGTCGACACTGGCGCCAGGCTTCAGGCGACCGATGATCCGCAGCCACGCCGACGACTTGGCCGACACCAGCGAACTACCGACGTTGAGCACCCCTTCCTGTTGCAGCGGAATCCAGATGTCGGGCGGATCGCCGCGCAGCGTCTCTCCGAAAAATCCTGGCGGCGTCACGCCGATGGCGGTGAACGGATGGCCGTCGATCATGAAGGTTGAACCAACCGCCGCGGGGTCGCCGCCGTACGTGCCCTGCCAGATGTGGTAGCTCAGGACGATGACCGGCGCCGAGGCCGGCTGGTCGTCGTCTGACGTCATGAGGCGGCCGGCGAATGCGCCAAGGCCGAGCGTGGAAAAGTAGTTGCCGGTGACGTATTCGGTGCGGACCGGCCGGGCCGACGCTTCCACCCGTTCGCGCCGGACGCTCATGCGGCCGGAGCCGGCTTGAAAGGCTGTCACCTGTGCGAATTCCGGTGTCTCTGACGCCAGACGCTGGTAGAGCGCGTACGAGAACATCCCCCAGTTCTTCTGAGGTGCGCCCTGCACGCAGCAGTTGTCGCCGTCGCCGATGCGGTAGAGCTCGGCGGGGTCGGCCACCGGCAACGCACGCAACATCACCGCATGCATCAGGCTGAAGATGGCCGTAGTGCCGCCAATGCCCAGGGCGAGGGTCAGAATCGCCGCCCCGGCGAACACCGGCGCCTGCCGAAACTGACGCAGCGCATAGCGGACGGTGCCGAAGGAGGGGTCCATTGCCTGCCTTAGACGGAGGCTAACAC
>CADEEX010000724.1 GCA_902826465.1 uncultured Acidobacteriota bacterium | reverse complement strand
TCATGTACGTCATCGGCGAGCCGGTCTGCGCGCCTGGCATGTAGACCGCGCCTACGTCTGCACCGGTCGCCTTGTCATAGGCGCGCAGCATCGCGCCGCGCTGACCGGTGGGCGTCGTTGCGAAGCCGCCTTCGCCAGCAATCACGAGCGACTTCGTCACCAGTGTGCCGATGCGGCCGGTGCGGCCGGTCCTTGGAATCGTGAGGCCCTTGAGCGCCGGGTGGTTCTTGATGTTGTCCGGCGTGTCGCCGTGGGCAATCTGCCAGACAATGTCGCCCCGGTTGAGATCAATGGCCGTGATACGTCCGTAGGGCGGCTTCACGAGCGGCAGGCCCCGCACCGTCACCTGCGGCGTAGCATCGAGCTCCGCTCCACCGGCAGCAGCCCCGGTTGGGGACGCCGGGTCCCGTGCGGTCCCGAGAACGTAGTGCATGTCGCTGGCGCCGGGCGCAGGCGGCACGAGTCCCACCGGCGAGATCCCGCTCACCGAATAGATGTAGAACAGCTTCGTCTCGGGGTCGAACGCGCCTCCCTGCCAGTTGGCGCCTCCCGTGATCGACGGCAGCATCAACGTGCCGAGCGGCCCCGGAAAACGACTGACCACAGGCGGCGTGAAGATCGGTCCCATCTTGTAGCGCGATGCGACCTGCAGCGCTTCTGCACGCAGTTCGGGAGTGAAGTCGATGAGGTCGTCAGTCGTCACGCCCTGCCGGTCGAACGGCGCCGGCTTCGTCACGAAAGGCTGGGTCGGGCTGCTCTTCTCGAACGGCACATCGGACTGTTCGACCGGGCGCTCCTCGATCGGCCACACCGGCTTGCCGGTCTCGCGATCGAACACGTAGACCCACCCTTGTTTGGTGGGCTGTGCAACGGCCTTCACCGGCTTGCCGTCAACCACGATGTCCGCAAGGATCGGCGCTGCGGGAATGTCGTGGTCCCAGATTCCGTGGTGCACGAGCTGGAAGTACCATTTCAACTTGCCGGTACGCAGGTCCGCCGCGACGAGGCTTTCGCCGAACAGTCCGTTGCCGGGACGATGGCCGCCATAGTAGTCACCGGTGGGCAGCTCGACAGGCATGTAGACGAGCCCGAGCGCTTCATCGACGCTCATCTGCGCCCATACGCCGACGTTGCCGGAATTCCGCAGTGAATCGCCTTCCCATGTCTCGCTGCCGGGCTCACCCGGCGCCGGCAGCGTGTGGAAGATCCACAGTCTCTTGCCCGTACGCACGTCGAACCCGCGCACGTAGCCCTTCTGGTTGCGGAAACTCTTCGGAATGCTGCCCGTACGGTGTGCCGCACCCACGATCACGACGTCCTTGGCAATCACGGGGGCGGCGTGCAGGCCGACTTCGCCGGTGTCGAGGTCCATTGCCTGGTCGGCATCGAGCTTCAGGTCCACGACGCCGTTCTTGCCGAAGCGCTGCACGGGAATGCCCGTCTTCGCGTCAAGTGCGATCATGCGATAGCCCGGCGTCACGTAGACGATGCGGGCCTCCTTGCCGTCGCTCCAGTACGCGAGGCCCCGACCTGACAGCTGCCTCGGTGCATTCTCGGCGCGCTTGCCTTCGTTCTCGCTGTGCATCCACAGCAACTCGCCCGTCGCCGCATTCAGCGCGACCAC
>CADEEX010000723.1 GCA_902826465.1 uncultured Acidobacteriota bacterium | reverse complement strand
CGCGTGGCTGGCGCAGACCAGCGCATCAGCGAAGAGGAATTGCGCACGATGGTGGCGCTCCTGATGAATCTGGGCGGGCTGTCTGAGCCGCAAGCGATGCTCGTCGCGGAAATCGCCAAGACCCAGAACCTGCTGTCGGGCGGCACCGAGAACTTCCTGGTGACGCGTGAGTTCCGGCTGATTGCCTCCGAGGCGGAGCGGCATGCGGTGCTCGACTGCCTGTTTCAGGTGGCGGTGGCCGACGATGAGATTTCGGCGGCGGAAGACGCGCAGCTCTGGCAGATTGCCGGCGAACTCGGGTTCGATCATCAGGCGTTCGTGACCGCGCGTCTGGCCTATTCCGACAAGCGCGCGGTCCTTCGAAAGACCGCCAGTCCAGGGCGAACGGCTTGACGGTGTGCCCGCGGACCAGACCGAGGAACATCAACGCAACAAACCACGACAGCGTCAGGGGGCGGACGATCGCGTCGGGCGACGGAGCGGTGCCAACGTCGCAATGGCGCTGACGAGGGCGGCAGGATCGACCGGCCGGCACGCTCGGCCTCTTCACTCATCATCTGCGCGCGAAGCGTCGCGGCCAGTTGTTATAGTCAGAATCGAAACGGAACTGTCCCTATTTTACTGAGAAGCGGAGGTATCCCGCCGCTCACTCAGTGCGCCGGCGCGTGCTCGCCGCGTTGAATCTTCTGCACCAGGTCGTAGCCGATCACCGACTGGATCTGCGTCCACACCGCAGGCTTGCGCTCCCGCAGCTTGACGAGGTCGTCAGTGGCCCAGCGCATCACCTCGACACGACCGACGGCTTCCACATCCGCATTGGCCGGCTGGCCGGTGAGCAGGCTCATTTCTCCAACGAGGAAGCCCGCCGGCACTTCCATCACGTGGCCGCCCGGCCGGCGCACGCGCACGGTGCCCGAGAGGATGAAATAGAGCCACTGCGGGTGCGCGCCTGCCAGCACCAGCACGTGGTCCTGCACGATGTCGCGCCGGCCGAGCCCCCACCACCGCATGAACTCTGGTGGCGCGAGCGCCGAGAAATGTTGCCGGTACAGTTCGCGCAATTCGGCGGGAATCTCCACCTGACGGCGTTCGCGCAGAATCTGCACCACCATCACCAGATTGATGACGGCAAAAATCGCGTTCCAGCTCGAGACCAGGACGACACCGTTGCGCCACGTGTAGTAGACAATGAGTGTCTGGGCGACAACGAGCAGGCTGCGAAGGCGAAGCACATCGCGCGTGATGAACGCGTAGAGCATCAGGACGTAGGCAACGTTGGCAAGGTAGGTGAGCACGGCGATGGGACGAAGTGTATATCGCCGTTACAGGTTGCCGGTGCGCCCGCGCCCTGAACGGGCCGCACGATCACTCGCCTGAAGGGGCGCGCGACGAACACCGAAGGGCGATCAGGCGGTGGCGCTGTGCGCCGCGGGTTGAGCTTCGACGAGGATCGAGAGTTGTGCGGCCAGGATCGTGGCCAGTGCCCGAATGGCGGCGTCCTGCTCGAGGCCGCTCGTGCACTCGACGGCGAGCACGCCGGCGCAGCCACCTGGCGTCATGATCGGCGCGACGATGGCGCTCGTGGCCGATCCGCCGCTGTCCACCACCTGACAGCTGGCTGTCCGGAACG
>CADEEX010000722.1 GCA_902826465.1 uncultured Acidobacteriota bacterium | reverse complement strand
GAGAACGCGATTCGTGACACCGCAGAGGCCGGCAACGTCGTGATCCTCGGCCATGGTGGCCAGCTCGCCCTCGGCCCGCGCGCGGACACGTTCCGGGTGCTCATCACCGCCAGCGAGGAGTCGCGCGTCGCCGAACTCGTCGCCGACGGCGCCACCACAGACGAGGCACTGAAGTCGATTCGCCGCCAGGACGCGGAGCGCCAGGGCTACTTCCGCGAGATGCACGGCGTCGATTGGCTCGACCCGTCGCACTACGACCTCGTCATCAGTGCGGACAACTACGAAGCGGAGTCAGCCGCGGCGGTCATCACTGCTGCTGCCAGCCTGCGCTCGCGCCAGTCCGTTCGGACGGTGGTCCAGGGCGGCTCCAGGCGCCGCACCCTGACGCCATTCTCTCGCGTGCAGGACCCGAAGCCGCAGGCGGCCAGCTAGGCACGCCAACTCCGTATCGAACCATGAGGGCGCTCCTGCGACGGAACGCCGGCGCCCCTCACCATCTCTGCGCGCGCGGGCCTCTCGAAAGGGCAGCGTGCCGCCGAATAATCTGATCGAGAGGGCGCAACCGCCACGCTGGCCGCGCCCGGGTTGAAGACATCGAATGCTCCCTTTCCACGGTGTGGCCGGGAAACGTTCGAACATAGAGGGCGCTGCTGCGAATTGACGCCGGCGCCCTCGTCCAATTCTCGGTGACGGAACGAGCCGAGCCTGAAGGGACTTCCAATGAATAGAATCGCCTGGCCAAGTGGCGGTACCTGGACAGTGGGCAGCCTGGAGATGCCTGCCAGCCAGCTCGTGGGCCGAGGAATCACCTTCGAGTCCTTGCTGGATGGGTTGGGGCCGGTGGAGCTGGCCGCCCTGTACGACCCCGAAATCGGGGACATCGTGCTTCAGTACTCCCCGGGCGCCACGATTACGAACACCGACGTGATAGTCGACGCGGGAATCGAGCGAGAGCGGGCCTTGGCCGCCGTGCTCCGGCTGCTTAACCTCTCGGCCGACGACTTTGCGTGGCTGACGCCTTACGGGTCATATTCCGAGTCGGTCGCCGCCCCCAAGGGGTCAATAGTGCGCTCCGAACTGCACGAAGCTGCTATGCCATTGAGATCCGCTTGACCTGAGTCCGGCTCACGACGAACTGGATAGCGAGAGGTTGTTTCCGTCCGGGTCGTTGAACCAGGCGACTTTGCCCGTGCCCCCGGGGACGTGCCAGATCCCGAGCTCGTCCTGCTCCATGCTGTCGTAGCGCAGGAAGGTGACGCCTTTCGCCGCGAGGTCCCGCACGCTCGCTTCGATGTCGGCGACCTCCCAGCCGAGGATCGTGTGCGGCACCGGCGTGTAATCGGTCATCTTCGGCATTCGCACGGTCGTGGCGCCGGCGCGCATGGCGAGTGCGAACCAGTCCTCGCTCACGAATTCGAGGCCGAGCACGCCTTCGTAGAACGCCCTGGCGCGGGCCGCATCAGTGATTGGCACAAACGCCATGAGGCGCGGCGGAGCAACTGCGGGTGGCGGCGCTGCGTGCTGGAAACCATGCGCGAAGATCGAAACATCCGTGTGCGGTGGCTCGCCATCCTCGACGTGACGTTTCGTCGCTACGATCTTGCGGATGCCGGTAGCGCTGCGCGTGGCGCCAATCGCTGC
>CADEEX010000721.1 GCA_902826465.1 uncultured Acidobacteriota bacterium | reverse complement strand
CTGCTCGGCAACCAGGCCATCCAGGGCGCGAAGATCATCGCCCACGAGAACGTGCTGAACTACCTGAGCGCTGCGCACGGCACGACGCCTGCGATGCCGTCCGGCGCCTGGCCGACGGATACGTACTTCCAGCCTTTCTACGACGTGTACTTCAACAACGAGAACGTGCGGCTGTTCCACGTGCCGAACGCGCACACCGACGGCGACAGCTACGTGCAGTTCCGCGGGTCGGATGTCATCGCCACCGGCGACATCTTCACGACCACCAACTACCCGTACATCGACCACTCGCAGGGCGGCAACATCGAGGGCATCATCGCCGGCCTCAACTCGATCCTCGACCTGGCCGTGACCAAGTGGCAGGCGGAGGGTGGCACGATGATCGTCCCGGGCCACGGCCGCATCACCGACAAGCACGAGGTGCTCGAGTACCGCGACATGCTCGTCATCATCCGCGACCGCATCAAGGACATGGTGGCCAAGGGCATGACGCTGGAGCAGGTCCGGGCGGCGAAACCGACGCTCGACTACGACCCGCGATTCGGCGCCGACTCCGGCTTCTGGACGACGGCGCAGTTCGTCGAAGCCGTGTATCAGGACGTATCCAAGGCGAAGTAGCCCGATCGCTGCCTCGATGAATCTGGTGGAGTAAAGCAATGAATTTCAGCAACAAGAAGCCCCTGCCGCTCGCCCTGCTGGCTGCGCTGTCGCTGCTCGGCGTGGCGGGAACCAGCTTCGCACCGGCCAACGCGGCGCAGGCGCCGGCACAGCCGCCTCGCACGCCGCGCGCCGCTGCACCGATCGACATCACGGGCAACTGGGTTGCGGTGGTGACCGAGGACTGGCGTTTCCGCATGGTGATCCCGTCAAGAGGCGACTATGCGAGCGTGCCGCTGACCGAAGCGGCCCGGCAGGTCGCCAACGCGTGGGACCCGGAGAAGGACAAGGCCTCGGGCAATGCGTGCAAGGCCTACGGCGTCGGCAACATCATGCGCATGCCCACGCGCCTCAAGATCAGCTGGACCGGCGACAACGTGATCAGGATCGAGACGGATGCCGGCAAGCAGGTCCGCGCGCTCACGTTCACGAACGTCGTCATCGAACAGGCCCGACGCGAAATCGGCGCTACGGGCGGCGGCACGCCGCGCCCCGATGCAGCCGGCCCGCAGGCTGAAAATGTTGCCGCCGGCACGCTGGCGGCCTCGCCGCCGTCGTTGCAGGGCACGTCGCGGGCCGAGTGGGAGCGCTCCGACCTCAAGGTGACGACCACGAACCACACCGGCGGTTACCTGCGTCGCAACGGCGTGCCGTACAGCGACAAGGCGAGCATCACCGAGTATTTCTACCGCTATTCCGCGTTCGGTGACGAGTGGCTGACGGTGTCCACGGTCGTCGAGGATCCGCAGTACCTGCGGCAGCCGTTCCTGACGAGCTCGAGCTTCAAGAAGGAGCCGAACGACTCGAAATGGTCGCCGTCGGATTGCGTCTCCGAGTGGGGACCCCTCAAGCAGATGGGCGTCGATCCCTTCAACTAGTCGCTCGCCTGTTCCTCACGCGGACGAGCCCCTCACCCGCACTGCGTGCGACCTCTCCCCAAGGAGAGGTGAAGGCACCCCTCTCCTTGAGGAGAGGGAAACGGAGTGGGTGAGG
>CADEEX010000720.1 GCA_902826465.1 uncultured Acidobacteriota bacterium | reverse complement strand
TCGACCTCATGGCCCAGCATCCGGCCTGGTCCCTGCCGCTCGGCTACAAGGACGGGGTGTTCGGCGCTGAACGGGTTCCGTCCGGCGCCTACCTGGGAGACCGAGACATGTTTCTGTTCCTCGTGGACGGCAACCGCGATCTCGACGACCCGACCGATCCGTCGCACGCTGGCTTGTTCCGCGGATTCATTCTCCGGAACAGCGACGTCGGTGCCGCCGCCCTCACCCTGGATGTGTTCCTGTTCCGCGCGGTCTGCGGCAACCACATCATCTGGGGCTTCCAGCACGTCGTCGGCTTCCGGCGCCGACACGTGGGTGCGTCGATTCAGGACGCGTGGACGACCTCCCTCGAGAACGTCCGTGGCGCCCTGGACGCAGATGTCGCGCACGATCGCCTCGTGCTCCTGCGGGCTACGTCCCAGGAACTCGGGCCGACGCGTGATGCGGTCGTTGATGCGGCTGTCCAGCGACTTGAGCTGTCGCAGAAACAGGCCGCAGAGGCGTACACCCTGGCGGAAACGTTCGAGACGAATCCCCGTTCAGTCTGGGGCTACGTGCAAGGGCTCACCCGTTTGAGCCAGCGCACACCCTGGCAGGACGGCCGGTTCACACTCGATCGCGCCGCCAGCCGCCTCTTGACCACGGTCCACTAAACCCGGTCCGTCGCCGCTCGGGCGCAGCCCCGCGGCTTTTCCCACGACACAACGGGCGTCGGCTCGGGCCACGTCCTTCACCCGCCCCTCGCGACCGCCGTCGCGCAGGTGGCCGCCTCCGCTCCGAGAGCCGGGCGCTCAACCGGAGGTGTCTGCCATGCGCGACGGTTCCACACGCCGACGACGTACGAGCCCATCGCAAGTGACCTGGACGCCCGCGCGCGTCCAGGTCCACGACTGGCGACGACACGACCGCCTCGACGACCTTCGGGCCCTGGCCAAAGGCGCGAGCGGTCTCCTGTGGTCGCATGGGCTGCTGAACGCTCTGCTGGAAGAACTCCACGTTAGCGAGGACTTCGACGTGCTCGTCGGTCGTGTGGCCCGCCTGCCCGCGAGCGATTATCCACGACTGCTCGCGATCGCGCTGCTCCTGAGACACAGCTGGTGTCCCCAGGATCTCGAGCGAACGGCTTCGCGGCTCGGTCTGCCGAGCCAAGCCTCCCTACCCCCGAAAGTCAGAACGTTGCGACGCCATGGCGGCCACCGCCATCGCGCATCCACGCGCGCGCCGCTCCCAGAGCCACGTACCCGCTGAAGGAGAACACACATGTCGAAGCAGTCGCCTGCGTCATCGATATCTGCACGCGGTCACCGCGTGCGGGAACTCGTCTGCGCCTATAGACCGCTACGGTCTTGCGATGGGCACGTCATCGATGTGCCAACGCTCAACCTTGGAAACGCTCGCATTGCCGCGAGCGTCTTCACGCAACTCCTCGCCGGGGAACCCGTCGAGGTCTTCGGCGTTGCCTGCCTATCCACCAAGCATCGGCTGCTCGCGTGGCACGTGCTCTCGCGCGGCACGCGCGCAAGCACACTTGTCTCCATGCCGGATGTGTTCGTGCCTGCGTGTCTCACACCGGGCACGACGGCGGTAATGGTCGTCCACAACCATCCGAGCGGCGATCCCGCACCGAGTCCCGACGACGCGCGGCTCACGC
>CADEEX010000719.1 GCA_902826465.1 uncultured Acidobacteriota bacterium | reverse complement strand
CGGGTGAGTGCTTCTGCGGATAGGCACACAGGTCGAAGACGACGCAGCGTTCGCACTCGGGTCGGCGCGCCTTGCAGACATAACGGCCATGCAGGATCAGCCAGTGGTGGGCGTCGAGCTTGTACTCGTCCGGCACGTTCTTGAGCAGCGCCCGCTCGACGGCGACGACATCCTTTCCAGGCGCCAGCCCCGTGCGGTTGCCGACGCGGAAGATGTGCGTGTCGACCGCGATGGTCGGATGGCCGAAGGCCGTGTTGAGGATGACGTTGGCTGTCTTCCGTCCGACGCCGGGCAGGGACTCCAGCGCTTCACGGTCATCGGGCACCTGGCCTCCATGTCGTTCCACCAACAACTGGCAGGTTGCGATGACGTTTTTTGCCTTGGTGTTGAACAGGCCGATGGTGCGGATGCACTGGGTGACCGCGTCGACACCGAGATCAACCATGGCCTGCGGCGTGGGGGCCTTGGCAAAGAGTGCAGGTGTAGCGAGGTTGACGCTGCGATCCGTCGCCTGCGCAGACAGGATGACGGCAATCAGCAACTGGAAAGGGGACTCGTAGGCGAGTTCGGTCGTGGGCTTCGGTGTCGCGGCTTGCAGGCGCTGGAAGAACGCCCGGCGTCGGGCGGGCGTCATGGCCGCGGTCCCGGCCGACGAGCCTGCAGCTTTCGCTGGCGCTCTGCCCGTTCCGCGAGGTGCCGCTGCGTGTGCGCCAGGAACCGCTGCCGCGCGAGGTCGCGGCTCGCTATCGCGGCGGCTTCGCTCTGCTGTTGCGGCGGATCCACGGCCCGCATCTCGATGCAGTCGACCGGACACGGCGCAATGCACAGTCTGCAGCCGGTGCAGTCCTCCGCGATCACGGTATGGGTGAAGCGCGCAGCACCGACAATGGCATCGACCGGGCACGGCGGCAGACACCGTGCGCAGCCGATGCAGAGTTCCTCGTGGATATATGCAACCAGCGGCGGCGCGAGCGGGTCGCCGTACTTCTCATCGACGGGTTTGACGGGCTGGCCGAGGAGTGACGCCAGCTTCGCGGCCGTTGCATGCCCGCCGGGCGGACATTGGTTGATGTCGGCTTCGCCGCGGACCATTGCAGTCGCATAGGGCCGGCAGCCGTCGAAGGTGCATTGCCGGCATTGCGTCTGCGGCAACAGCGCGTCGACCTGGTCGATCAGGTCGGGGTCGACATCGGATTCTGTCGGATGCCGAGGCACGATGGCTGCAACCGCGCGGGCGCTACTTGACCTTCATCCCGGGCTGCGCACCGGTGTCCGGTGACAGCAGGAAGATCTCCTGGCCACCCGGGCCTGCGGCGAGCACCATGCCTTCGGACGTGCCGAAGCGCATCTTGCGCGGCTTCAGATTGGCAACGACGACGGTGAGTCGACCCACGAGGGCCTCTGGCGCGTACGCTGAGCGAATGCCTGCAAAGACGGTGCGCGTGCCATCGCCCAGGTCGAGCGTCAGCTGCAACAGCTTGTCGGCGCCTTCCACGGCCTCTGCTTTCACGATGCGGGCGATCCGCAGGTCGATCTTCGCGAAGTCCTCTACCGTGATCTCGGCAACAGGCGGTTCAGCAGGTTTCGTCGCCGCGGGCGTCACAGCAGCAGGGGCGGCGGGCGCCGCAGGTGTGGCTTCTGCCGGCAGCCCGA
>CADEEX010000718.1 GCA_902826465.1 uncultured Acidobacteriota bacterium | reverse complement strand
CCAGTCCATGCCGGTCAGGCCGGCGTCGAGCACGCCGTCGCCGACGTAGCGTGCCATCTCCTGCGCGCGAATCAGCATGCACTCGATCTCGACGTCGTCGATCGAGGGGAAGTAGGAGCGGGTGCTCACGTGGATGTCGAACCCGGCGCGTTTGAAGAGCGCCACGGTCGCATCCTGCAGTGACCCCTTGGGGATACCCAGCTTCAACACACTCATCGCGCCGCCTCCGTCCATTCGCTTTCGATCTTGGTGAAACACGTGCGCGTGCCGGTGTGGCACACGTTGCCGTCGCCTTCACGCGCGGCCTTCACGAGCACCGTGTCGTCGTCGCAGTCGATCAGGATCTGGCGCACGGCCAAGCGGTTGCCCGACGTCTCGCCCTTGGTCCACAACGTGTTGCGGGTGCGGCTGTAGAAGGTCACGTAGCCGATGCGTTTGGTGATGGCCCAGGCTTCTTCGTTCATGAAGCCCACCATCAACACCTCACCGCTCGTCTCGTCCTGCACCACTGCCGGCACCAGCCCGTCGAGCTTGCTGAAATCCAGTGTCATCGTCGTCCGTCCTTCGTCGCGCGTGTCAGTCGTCGTGGTGGTGATACCGGAGCGAGCGGGCGCCAAAACAAAAAACCCCGCCGGTGTCCGGCGGGGCTGCTCAGGTTCGTGAGTGAACGCTGAAGACGTGTCAGGAAGCTACACGCACAGTCCGGCCGGCCCGTTATGGGGCAGGTGGTGATGGACATGATGGGCGTGGTGCAGCGCGAACACGGTGACTGGAGGTTAGCCGAAAACCGCGGCGGCTGGCAATCCCCGGACGCGCGGTGCCGGGGGGGGCGCCCCCGAGAGCGAACAATCCAGACGACGGCCGCCGAACGGTACGTTGCCCGTTCGGCGGCCGCGTCGCCGACCTGCCCTAGGGCGTGATGCTGAAGACGCGAACACTCTTCGGGAAGCCGTTGACGAACCCGACGGCCACGGTGCTCCCATCCGCGGCGAGCGCCAAGCCCTGGGCTCGTGCGGCCCCGCCTGGTGCACTCGTGATGTTGCTGCCCACCTGCACCCAGGCACCGCTCACGAGCGCGAAAACCTTGACGCGGCTGGCGTTTGCGGCAGTCGCCGCCAGACGCGTGCCGTCGCCCGACAGCGCCACCGTCTCGCCCAGGTTCTCGGCGCTGACGCCGAGCCCCAGAATGTCGCCACCCACTGGCGTCCACGTGGTACCGACCAAGTCGAACACCCGCACCTTGCCGGCACCGACCCCGCCACCGCTCGTGTCACCTTCGGTGTCATAGGGCGCACCCACGACGATGCGCGTTCCGGTTGCGCTCAGCGACAGCCCCCAACCGAAGCTGTCGCTGATCTGCTCGCCGGTCAGCTCGTTCCCGACCCGTGTCCAGACCGATCCGTTCAGGCGGAAGATCTGCGCGGAGCCGGCGCGCGTTGTTCCGGCCGCCGACGGCGAGGACGCCGCGATCGTCGTGCCATCGGCCGAGATGTCCACCGACCATCCGAATTGATTGCCCTGTGTCATCGTCGCGCCGACCTGGGTCCAGGCTCCCGCGACCAGCTCGTAGACCCTGACGCGGCCCGTGTTGTCGAGGACCCCAGGAGCGCCGACGACCAGGCGGGTGCCGCTGGCCGATAGAGCCACGCTCCAGCCCA
>CADEEX010000717.1 GCA_902826465.1 uncultured Acidobacteriota bacterium | reverse complement strand
AAAGGATTGAATTCGGGATCGTTGCGCAAGGCCATACGATCAACGACGGCGCCGGCGACCTCCCGAGATTGAACAACGTAAGACTCGTTCTGGATGCGATCGGCGTCCGGATTCACGTCGGACAGGATCGATTCGATATTCAGCACCTTAAGTGGCGGTACGCCCACAAGCACCCGCGCCTCGGCTGCGTAATAGGTGGGGATGAGTTTGGCCACTCCGACCGACACGATGCCGAAGACCAGCGTGACCAGAAAAATTGTGGTGCGGTGGCGCCACAGTTTTTGCAGCGTTTCCGCGAAGCTCTCCGTCTCCGGCGGTGGCGCGTAAAGTCGCGTCACGTCCGGCGGCGACGGCGCGTAAGCCGGCTGAGGCAACCCGCTGGTGGGAATCAAACGCATCAGAAATACCGCTCGCGCACGGTGACGATGTCGCCCGGCAACAGCGGCGTATCCGGGGTGGCGGCGAGCTGCGTCACGCCGTCGGCCGAGGGACGGCGCACCAGAAAATTATTCTCGCGCGCGCGATAGGTATAGCCGCCGCCCATCGCCACCGCGTTGAGCACCGTCATGCCGGGAACGTACTGATAGCTGCCGGGCACTTTCACTTCGCCGACGATGTAGAACGGGCGAAAGCTCAACACTTCGACGCTGACGCTGGCGTCTGGGATGTAATCGGGATCAAGCTTTTTCACGAGCGCCGCTTCGAGCGCTGCCGGCGTCATGCCACGGGCCTGCATGGTGCCGGCCAGGGGAAACGCCAGCCTGCCGGCGCCATCGATCTGGTATTCGCGCGTCAGTTCGGGCTGGCCGAAGACGGTGATGCGCAGCTTGTCGCCGGCGGCCAGGCGATAATCGTCCGTGCCCGCCTTCAGGCTGGCGGCGTCGGCGCCGGTATACTGCAAGGGCTGCGCCAGCTGATCGCCGGCGCAGGCCGCGACCGTCGACGCCAGCATTGCCAGGATCGCGCACAGCCGCGCGAATTTTCCGTAGAGCGGGTCGCCGTAACGCCATGTCCGCATCGCGCTTCTCCCGTGAGTTGCGGCCGCGATGGCGATCGTCGAAGCGACGATCTCACGATGCGGCTCCGCAGTGTCCCGTTTCTGTTCTAACGGTCGGGCGAGAGATGCTGTTGTGACCTTTGGGAGGCGTCCGCAACGGCGAACTGCGGCGGAAAAGCGGCAGCGTCAGAGCTTGCCGACGAGGCGAACGAAAACGAGGTTCTCGTTGAAATCGTTGTTGCGCAGATTGCTGTCGCGCACGCGATAGCCATAGCCCGCCTCGGCCGTGAAGTTCCGGTCGATCAGGTAGCGCGCCCCCAGCCCTGCCCTGTAATAGCTGTCGTCGCGGCGAATGCCTTCGAACGAATCGTTCTGATAGCCGACATAGCCGGTGACGATCAGATTGCGCAGCAACTCGTGATCGACGCGAACTTCGCTCTTGGTGGCGAAGTAGCTGGACGACCCCGTCACCGTCGTTTCCTCGATTTCGCGCGAGAGCACGCCGGTCACGGTCGTCAGCCGGGTGACGTTCCAGATGAGCTTGAGTGCGCCGGAAGGCCCGCGCGCCGTCTTGAGGCCGCCGTCCTGGTAATTCTGCTGGCTGTAGCCGAGGTAGAAATCGATGAAGGTTACGCCGGTAAGATCGTACTTGATGCCGGCAG
>CADEEX010000716.1 GCA_902826465.1 uncultured Acidobacteriota bacterium | reverse complement strand
CGAAAGACACACCGACCAGCTGGGCGGCACCGAACGCCACGCCAAGCGCCACCACCAGCACGGAAAGCCGGAACAGTTCGCGCGAACCGTAGCGGACGGTGTATTGCAGGATCCACGGGATGACGCGGCGCCCCACCACGATCATCAGGACCACGAACGCAACCACCTTGCCCAACGTCAGTCCGAGCGTCGTGACTACATCTCCGGTTGCCACGGTCGCTTGCCCGTTGGCACCGGGCGCGAGCATCTCGCCGATCGGCGGCAACAGCACGAGCACCAGCACCATCGCGAGGTCCTCGACGATCAGCCAGCCCACGGCAATCCGCCCGCGCTCCGTATCGACCAGCCGCCGTTCCTCGAGTGCACGCAGTAACACGACGGTGCTCGCGACCGACAGGGCCAGGCCCAGCACGAGGCCGCTGTAGAGAGGCCAGCCGAGCAATGCGCCCAGCCCCATGCCCATCAGCGTGGCGGCCGCGATCTGCGCGACGGCGCCGGGCACGGCGATCGCCCGGACTGACAGCAGGTCCTTGAAAGAGAAGTGCAGGCCGACGCCGAACATCAGCAGGATGACGCCGAGTTCGGCCAGCTCGGTCGCAAGCGCGCCGTCTGCAACATAGCCCGGCGTGAAGGGACCGACCACGACACCGGCGAGCAGGTAGCCGACGAGCGGCGACAGCCTGAGTCGCGCGGCAATCGTCCCCAGCACGAACGCGAGGCTGAGGCCGATGACAATGGTCGCGATCAGCGGTGTGCTGGCATGGGGCATCGAGCGGGGATCCTGGAGAAGAAGGCCTGCAACGCGAGCCCTGTACAGGGTTTTAGCACAGCAGTACAACGACGGTGCCGTTCATTGGCTCCGGCGCCTGCGTTTCCGGCCTCAGGCGTACCGGCGGTCAGACCGCGCGGCGCCGGCGTTCGTTCCCCGCAGGCTATCGGCGAGCGCGCCTAGCGTGCACTGCCGGGATCGGCATTGCCTTTGCGCCCGCCGTGGGATTGCGGACAATCGGCCAGCGCACCGCCGAGCAGCAGCGTCGCGGTTTCGATGCACCGGGTGACGAGCGCCGTGGCGCCCTCATGCAACAACGCAGATGACTGCACCACCCGCATGTTGTTCTCCATGTCCTCGGCGCTCCAGCCGCGCGTGTGCGCGATGTACGGGAACGACGGGAACTGGCAACCCACTTCGGCAAAGAACCCGAGCAACTGCCCGGCGACGGCCTGCACGCCGTCCTGGCCGCCGGTGACGATGAAGCCCGCGACCTTGTTGTTCATCAGGCGTGTGTCATGGACTGTCATGTGGTTCTGCACGCAGTTCAACCGCTCCACCATCTTGTAGTAAAGACTGCTCGCCGCTCCCCAACGGATGGGGGTGGCGACCAGGATCACGTCGGCCCAGTGCACGAGCCCTTCGTAGACGCGGTCCATCTGGTCGTTGGCATCCATCTGCGTGATCGAGCACGGCCAGGTGCAGGCACGCGCCGACTTGGAATAGAACCCCTCGCACGCCCGGAAGCTGAGGTCTCTCACCCGCAACAGCCGCGTATCGCTTCCAAGCTCGGTGCTCGCATGCTTGAGAGCGGTCTCGAGCAGGTCCTCGGACGTGCTGTAGCGCGGGTGGTCGGCGGTCATGATCGTCGTCGACAGCCCCAGCACCCTTAC
>CADEEX010000715.1 GCA_902826465.1 uncultured Acidobacteriota bacterium | reverse complement strand
CCGTGCCACCAGTCGCTCGCGGGCCACACGTCCACGCTCCCCGGCACCGGGCGATCCCAGCTCGCGGGAATACTGACCGCGGCGTCGTTCCTGGAAGGCAAAGGCACGCATGCGGCCAGCCAGGAAGCCACCAGCAGCACTGCAAGGGAACGAAGGCGGACGACTGGTTTCATGGCGAACACGGGTTCAGGGAACATCGCAGGCTTTGCAGGGGCGCAGACTCATTTGCTCGACAGCGCGACCACCGGATCGAGGCGCGCCGCCTTCAATGCCGGCGCAAAGCCGAAGACGACGCCCGTGGCCACTGCGCAGCAGAACGCCAGGATCATCGGGGACGCCGTGAACTTCACCGGCATGCCGAAACGCGTCAATGCGTAACCCGTTGCGAGGCCGACCAGCACGCCGATCACCCCGCCCACGGCGCAGACCACCGTTGCCTCGGTCAGGAACTGCCGCAAGACGTCGCGGGTACGCGCGCCGGTCGCCATGCGGATGCCGATTTCGCGGGTCCGCTCGGTGACGCTGACCAGCATGATGTTCATGACGCCGATGCCTCCCACCAGCAGCGAAATCGCTGCAATGGAACCGAGCAGTGCGGTGAGGGTGTTCTGGGTCGCCGAGACGGTCTCGATCAGCGACACCATGTTGGTGATCTGGAAATCCTGTTGCCCATGGCGCCCGATCAACAGGTCAGTGACTTTTTCCTGCGTCCCGTCGATCAGGCTCAAGTCCTTCACGGCCACGGTGGCCGACCGCAGGTAGCGCTGGCCGAAGAGACGCAGGCCACCGGTCGTGACAGGCACGAACAGCACGTCGTCGGAGTCCTGCCCGAACTGGGTTGCGCCCTTCGACGACATCACGCCGATCACGAGGAACGGCACGTTGTCGAGGAGCACGTAGCGCCCGATCGGATCCTCGCCGTCCGGGAACATGTTGTTCACGACCGTCTGGCCGAGCACGGCCACCGTCGCGTAGTCGCGCACGTCTTCTTCCTCGAAGAAGACTCCCCTCGCAACCGGCCAGTCTCGCGTCAGCGGATAGTCGGGCGATGTCGCCGTGACCTGCGTGCGCACATCGAGGCTGCCGTATCGGACCGTGACATTGCCCTGCGTCTCCGGCACGGCGGCCAGCACATTGTCGAGGCGCTTCAGCTCTTCCACGTCGGCCAGCATCAACGTGGTCGCGCCGGAGCGCGGACCTCGCTGGCTCGGTGTACCTGCACGGACTACCAGCAGGTTGCTGCCCATGCGGCCGATGCGGTCGACCACCTGCTGCGCGGCGCCCTCGCCGATGGCGAGCATCGCGATGACGGAACCGACACCGATGACGATGCCGAGCAGCGTCAGCACCGTGCGCAACAGGTTCGCCTTGAGCGAGCGGATCGCCATGCGCAGCGCTTCGAAGCCACCAGACAGTGGCGACGTCGAATGCGAGCGGTTCTGGCTGGCGGAGCCGGCCCAGGGCGCATCCACGACGGCGGCCGTCCCCCCTCGGGCGAGCTGCGCGCGCGGCCGCGGTTGTCCGCCGCCGCTGTCGGCGATGATCGAACCGTCCTTGATCTCGATGATCCGGTCGGCGTGCGCGGCGACGTCGCGGTCATGCGTGATCAGCAGCACCGTGTGTCCGCGTTCGGCGAGGTCCTTCAGCAAGGTCATGACCTCGGCAC
>CADEEX010000714.1 GCA_902826465.1 uncultured Acidobacteriota bacterium | reverse complement strand
TCGCGAGGAGGCGTGGGAAGCGCTCGTGCATCCCGGGCAAAAGTTGAAGCCGGGCGCCGAAGTGCTGTTCGAGGGAGTCGCGCCGTTGCACGGCGAGATACGTGAGCGACACTCTAACGGCCGACGCACTGTTCGCCTGTGGACATCAGACGACACCTCAGTGCAGGAGGCCGTCGAGCGGATCGGCCACATGCCGCTGCCGCCCTATATCAAGCGCGAGGATCGGGTGGCGGACCGCGACCGTTACCAGACGGTGTACGCACAGGCGCGAGGATCGATCGCCGCGCCTACGGCGGGCCTTCACTTCACGGACGACCTGTTGCGAGCGCTCGCGGCGCGGGCGGTCGACAAGGTGGAAATCACGCGGCACGTCGGCTACGGCACGTTTCAGCCGGTGCGCGTCGAGCACGTCGAGGATCATCGCCTTGACGGTGAGCGCTACTCGGTGAGCCAGGACGCCGCGAATGCCATCAACGCGGCTCGCGCCGAAGGGCGTCGGGTCATTGCCGTTGGCACGACAACGACGCGGACGCTCGAGGCGATGGCACAGCGCTACGATGGCCAGATCGTTGCCGAGTCAGGCGTGGCCGATCTGTTCATCTACCCAGGATTCGAGTTTCGCGTCATCAGTGGACTGATGACGAATTTTCATCTGCCGCAATCGTCGCTCTTGATGCTGGTGGCGGCCTTTGGCGGGTGTGAGCACGTCCTACATGGCTACCGCGCGGCGGTGGCGTCCGGCTATCGCTTTTACAGCTATGGCGACGCGATGCTGATTCTCTGACCGTGGGCCGAAGCCTACGCCCTGAGGCGGCAGGCCTCGTTGAGCCAGAACCGAGGACGTAATACAATCAGCGATTCCTGCCGGAGTAGCTCAGTTGGTGAGAGCACGCGTCTCATAAGCGCGGGGTCGGCGGTTCGAATCCGCCCTCCGGCACCACGAATCTTCGGTTTCGGCACCTTTACGGGCCGAAACCTGTCGGCTTCCCATGCCGCTCCTGGAGCGCGTTCGCCACACCCTCCGCCGGCACCGACTTGCCGCCGAGCAGACCCGTGTCGCCGTCGCCGTGTCTGGAGGCTCAGACTCCGTGGCACTCCTCTGCCTTCTGGCGGAGTTGGGGCGTGCCGGCCACCTGATCGTCGCCGGTGTCGTGCACTACAACCATCAGCTGCGCCAAGCCGCCGACCTCGACGAGGCGTTCTGTGCCGAACTGGCGCGACGGCTTGGCGTCCCGTTTGCGGCAGGTCGTGACGATGTCGCGGCCCTTGCCGCAACCGAAGGGCGCTCCATCGAAGACGCTGCTCGCACCGCCCGCCACGCATTTTTCGCTGAAGCGGCCATCGGGTTGTCTGCCGACGTCGTGGCGCTTGGCCACACGCGCGACGACCAGGCTGAAACCTTCCTCCTGCGGATGCTGCGCGGTGCCGGAGCGAGAGGTCTGGCCGGGATGCACCCGAAGAACGGCCTCGTGATCCGGCCGCTCCTCGATTCTCGCCGGGCCGAGCTTCAACACTACCTGGTCGCGGCTGGCATCGAGTACCGCACCGACGAGACCAACGTCGATGTGGGAATTCCCAGAAATCGGGTCCGTGCCGAGTTGATTCCGCAACTGGAGCAGCGCTTTAATCCTGCCGTTGTTGACGCCCTTGCCCGCGAAGCGCTGATCCTCCA
>CADEEX010000713.1 GCA_902826465.1 uncultured Acidobacteriota bacterium | reverse complement strand
ACGACGCCAGGAATGAGCCTGACTACGGCAAGGTGATGGCGTCGGTGCAGGCGTTATAGGCTCCTGCACAAACAAATGACTATTGCCAGACTTGTGTTAACATGAACATATGAGCATGAGCTCACATATTCAAGTTAACAAATCTGACCTTCTTAACGACGCCTCGGTTGAGGCTCTCGCCGAGACGTTCAAGGCGCTCGGCGACTCGACCAGGGTCCGCATTCTGGACGCGGTATTCCGGGCCGAACTCTGCGTTGGCGACATCGCCGACCTTCTCGGGCTCACGGAATCAGCGGTGTCCCATCAGCTCAGGGTCCTACGCGGCATGCGTCTCGTCAGGCCACGCCGCGCCGGACAGCAGATCTTCTACTCCCTCGACGACCAGCACATCGTCAAGCTGTTCGCGCAGGGGCTGGAGCACGTCGAAGAACGCGCCCGCGCCGGGCGGGGATGAGCTGATGGCCACCTGCACGGTTTGCCAGCTGCACGCCGAGTCCACCTTCAAGGTTGAGGGCATGGACTGCCGCGACGAAGTGGCCCTCATCGAACGACGATTCCGGAACCTCGTCGGCGTCGAAGACTTCTCCGCTGACGTGATCGGGCAGCGGCTGCACGTCAGGTACGACGCCGCCAAGCTTTCCACGGCGGGTATTGCCGATGCCGTTGCCGACACCGGCCTTCACGCCTGGCTCGAGCATGAGCCACCGGTGGCGCATGCCGCGGCCCCCTCGTACCGGCGGCCGGCCCTGGTCGTGACATCTGGTGTCGCGTTCGGACTGGCCCTGCTCGGCGAAGCGTTCACGTTCTCGTTCGTGAACGCGACCGCGCTCTATGCGGCCGCCATCGTCCTCAGCGCTCCCCTGACACTGCCCAAGGCCATGCACGCGCTTCGCGTCGGGGCGCTCGATATCAATGTCCTGATGCTGGTCGCTGCCGCTGGAGCGGTGGCGCTCGGGCAGTGGTCTGAGGCAGCCGCCGTCACCTTTCTTTTTGCGCTGGCGCAGGCGCTCGAGGTTTACACCCTTGAGCGCGCTCGACGCGCCGTGCGTTCCCTGCTCGACCTGGCGCCGCCCACCGTGACGCTTCGCGACGGCGCAGGTGAGCGTCAGGTCGTCGCAGAACTGGTGCCGGTTGGCGCAACCATTCTGATCCGACCTGGCGAGGGCGTGGCCCTCGACGGCCTCGTACTGGCGGGAGAGAGTGCTGTCAATCAGGGGCCGGTCACCGGAGAGTCGATGCCTGTCGACAAGGGGCCGGGCAGCGAGCTATTTGCTGGCAGCACGAACGGCTATGGCGTTCTCGAGATCCGTGTCACGCGATTGCGTCGTGACACGAGGCTGGCTCGCATCATTCACCTGGTCGAGCGAGCGCAGTCCCAACGCGCGCCATCGCAGACGCTTGTCGAGCGCTTTGCGCGTATCTACACACCGACGGTGCTCTTCCTGGCCGCCGGGCTCGCGGTGCTGCCCCCGCTCGTGCTCGGCGCCGAGTGGCCGACGTGGATCTACCGCGCGCTGGTCCTGCTCGTGGTCTCGTGCCCGTGTGCGCTGGTCATCTCGACGCCCGTGTCTGTCGTGGCGGCACTCGCTGGTGCGGCCCGCCACGGCGTGCTCATCAAGGGAGGCTCGCATCTCGAGCGTGCTGGCGGCGTCAAGGCTGTGGCGTTCGACAAGA
>CADEEX010000712.1 GCA_902826465.1 uncultured Acidobacteriota bacterium | reverse complement strand
ACCGAGCTCGTGGCTCGCACGGTGATCGTGTTCGACGTCTTGTTGATCTGCAGCACCGGCTGCACGCCCATTTGCGGAAAGCGCACGATCTGGTTCAGCAGCTGCACCAGTTCCGCCACATCAGCGTGCGAGATGTAGAACGTCTGCACCACCTGCTCGTCGTACTGCGCGTGCTTCTGCTGGTTATCGGGAAAGACGAGCATCGAGCGCTCACTCGTCACCTTGTAACTCAGTTGATTGACCGCCATGATCTGCTGCATCGCCTGCTCGAAGGTGACGCCGTCGAGGACGACGGTGGTGGCGGTTTGCGGGACGGTCGGGTCGTAGCTGATGTTGATGCCGGTGGCGGTGCCGAGCGCGTCGAGAATCTCGCGAATGCCGACGCTGCGAAACGACATCCGCAGCGGCTCACGCGAGGTGGGATTCAGCAGCGGCTCGGTCGAGGCCGCGCGCGCACGTTCTCGCAGTTGTTCAATCGCCGGGCGCGGACGCGCCGCCTCGATGCGCGCGCGAATGGTCTGATCGATCGAGGTGACCTTGGCCGCCGCCTGCCGATTGCTGACGTCGTACTCCGACGCCAGCTGATACTCGCCGCGCGCCGCCTCGAGCTGATCCTTGGCTTCGAACTCTTTCGCCTTCTCGAAATGCACGCGCGACGCCGCCTGCATGGCGCGCTGCAGCGCAATCTGATAGTTCGGATTGTCTGGCGCCGCCTGATTCGCCGTGCGGAAGTAGGCGACCGCCTGGTCGAGATCGCCGGCGCGCATCGCGCCATTCCCCTCGCGAAACGCCTTGCTGGCCGCGCACCCGCTCGCAAACAGCGCCAGCGCCACAAGCGCGACCAGCGGGTGCCCGCGTCGGCCGACCGGTTTCCTGATTCTCAACACAGCCATGATCACGATCCCGACAAGCGAATCGCCTGACGGCCCCGGCCGTCGAGGTATTCCATCTCGATCGACTCGGCGCCAATGCGCCGAATCCGGTATTGGCCGAGCACGGCCTCGCCTTCCCTGCCGTAGATCGGTGCGCCACGCCCGTCGCTGAGAATCGCGATCCGCTGACCAGCCGTCGCTTCGAGCATCCCGATGAACTTCAACGCGATCGGCGGAATCGGCGGCGGTGGCGGCGGTCCGCTCGGCATGCTCGGCGGTGGCGGTGCCACACGCGCAACGGGTGGTGGAGGCGGCACGTACTTCGGCTTGAACTTGAACAGATCCCGATCGGCGATCCCCGGCTTCGGCCGATCCAGTGCCAGCGCCTCGGTATGCACGTCGGGCGCAGTCGTCGAGGCGTTGGCTGGCACATTTGCGCGCGGCAGCCCCGTCGGCGTCGGCGCTCCTGGTGCTGTCGCGCTCGTCGGCCACTGCGTGTACACCGCACCGGCCACCGTGACCGCCAGTGCGCCAAGCAGGAGCCGCAGCCGGCGCTTATCCTCCACTGCCCCCCGCCCGGTAGTAGGTGGACAAGTTGATGGTGAGCATCTGCGGCTCGCTGTCCGATCCGTCAGCCAGCGTCAGGTCGTCGATGATCACAAAATCTGACGCCGTTTCCAGCTGATAAATGAATCGCCTGATATCCCGATAGTCACCCTGCAGCACCATGCGGATCGACATGTGCCCCAGCCGCGAATCGCGATCGCTCTCATCCACGTCGGTGGTCCGCGCGTCGTAGCGGATGT
>CADEEX010000711.1 GCA_902826465.1 uncultured Acidobacteriota bacterium | reverse complement strand
GAGATGTCAGATGTGGCCGCTGTGCGGATCCACTCGAAGACCGCCAGCATCTTTTCGTCGCGCCCGATCAGATCGCGGAAGCGCGCGACTGTCGGGGTTTCTACGGCAGCTGACGATGGGCGGGAGGCATCCGGCGTTGGCGGTGCTGAGCGCTGTTCACGGCGATGGTCCCCAACGGGGTAAGGTGCCGATCGCAACGAGGTGCCGAAGTGTGTAGCGGAATCGCGGTGGTCGGCGGACGGCGTGGCTGGTGCCGCACGCGGGAGCCGCGAGCCAGAGTTCCGGTCGTCCATCGCTGTGGACGTTATCGGCCTGTCGAGGTAGGACCCGCAGTGGTTCCAGCGCCGGGCGCGATGGGACCGGCGGCCGCCGACCCACCGGCGCGATAGTAGTTGTTCTGGTGATGCTCGATGAGCGACTTCATCCTGATGGCGTCACCTTTCCTGTGCCCGTGACAGACGATCGGACTCTGTCCGCCGCTGGTCTCGATAAACACGTCCGAAAGCAGCACGCCGGTGTTGATCTTCACCGACGCGATATGCGCCATGTGGATCGATGCTTCTTGCCGCCCGATCCAGTCGGGTGTGAAATGCACAACCGATGTCGCCGTAATCAGCACCTGCGTAGGCAGCAGCCGGTTGCCGCGACTGAGGCGGCTGGCCCGGAACACGTCGCCGACGGCAAACGGACGCCCCTTCATCCAAACGATGAGCACCCAGAACAGGATGAGGCCACCGCCGCCCCCGAGTGTCCACCAGAGCCATGTCTGGTCGGTGGTTGTCACAGTCTCCACGGGCGTCGATGTTAAGCTATTTTCGTCGCGAACAGACGAAGGGGATGGGGACACTCTCGTCGGAACTGGCGCCGGAAGCCGAGCGGTTGACCGAGCGCCCCCGCATCTATGCCGATGCGAACGTCCCTGCCGGCCTGGTCGCCTACATGCGGTCGCGCCTCGGATGGGACGTGTTGTTCGTCCTCGAAGACCAGGAACTGCGACGAGCGTCCGATCGCCGCCACTACCAGCTCGCGCAGCAGCTTCGCCGAACGTTGGTCACCCTCGATCGCGACTACCTCGATGATCGCCGTTTTCCGCCGCGAGAAGGCGCCGGCGTTCTAGTGATTCAGGCGCCGTCCGCGCAACAGTTGTCGCAGCTCATGGCTCGGGTCAATCGCCGGCTGTTTGGTGGCGAGCCGGCTCCGCCGTTGCCACTCGAAGGGCGGAAGCTGCAGCTTCACAGCGATTGGGGCCGCGACTAGCCGCGAACGCTTTGTGGGCGGCTTCCGTCTAAGACCGACACAAGGCGGCCCACCTCACCGGCGGGCGTTCTTTCGGAGGGTGTCATGGCTCAGACGTCGTTCGCTCGGTGTGGTCAGGCGGTCACGATCGTGGTATCGGCGTTGGTGGCCACCGGCTGCGTCGACATTGTCGCCAACGACCGGACGCACGTCGAGCGCGAAGAGAAGCGATTCACGACGACCGGGAGTCCG
This sequence comes from uncultured Acidobacteriota bacterium, assembly GCA_902826465.1. GTDB lineage: Bacteria > Acidobacteriota > Vicinamibacteria > Vicinamibacterales > CAVVIG01 > CADEEX01. The sequence continues at coordinate 194 of CADEEX010000711.1, read as the reverse complement.
CTGGTTGACCTCAAGACCTTCGATGGCGCCATTGAAGTCGGCAGCTGGGATCGCGCCGAGGTGCTGGTCACCATCGAAAAGCGCGGCTTCGACCACAGCGATGTCGCGTCAATCGACGTCGAGACCAGCCAGAACGGTAACGACATCAACGTGGCCGTCATTCCCCACAATCGGGACGTGCAGATGTTCGGCTG
>CADEEX010000710.1 GCA_902826465.1 uncultured Acidobacteriota bacterium | reverse complement strand
TGATGATCGCGGGCATGTTGAGGTAGCTCTCCTTGGACGAGGGCGGGCCGATGCACACGGTCTCGTCGGCGAGCAGGACGTGTTTCAGGTTCTTGTCTGCCGTGGAATGCACGGCGACGGTCTTGATGCCGAGTTCGCGGCACGCGCGCAGGATGCGCAGCGCGATCTCGCCGCGATTGGCGATGACGACTTTCTCAAGCATGGTGGCTGGTATCTGGAACTTGGGTGGCGAGGCGGCTCATTCGATGATGAAGAGCACTTGGCCGAACTCGACGGCTTCGCCGTTCTTGGCGAGCACCGAGGTGACCTTGCCGGCGCGGTCGGATTCGATCTGGTTCATCATCTTCATGGCGTCGATGATGCACAGGGTGTCGCCCATCTTCACTTCACTGCCGATATCGACGAACGGCTTCGCGCCGGGGGCGGCCGAGGCGTAGTACGTGCCCACCATCGGGGCCGTAACCGCGTGGTCGTTGTTAGCGGCGGCGGCTGCCACCACGGGGACCGCGGCGGCCTGGGCGGGTGCGCTGGCGGCCGGCGGGGGGGCTGCATAGTGCATGGCGGGCTGCTGGTAGATCGGCTGCGTGCCACCCCGGCTGATGCGGACGGACTCCTCTCCCTCCTTGATCTCGATTTCGGCGATCCCCGATTCCTCGAGCAACTCGATGAGTTTCTTGACCTTGCGGATGTCCATGCAGTCTCCCTTCGCGAAGCTGATTCTTGATAATCGTTGGCTGGTTCGACCGGTTGCCCCGGGGGCCCTGCCCGGGTACCCCGCTGTGTTGCCGACGCAACACCCCGGTTTTGTGGCGCAGACCCGAAAACAGCAGATCCCGAGGCCCCGGTCAGGCCATGACTGGGGCAATTGAGCAACAGGATGTGCGCCGCTTAAGGGCTCAAATAGTCGAACTTAGCCGCAGATGGGCGCGAGTTTACCTGCGGATCGACATAATTTGCGATAGCAGCGTGGGTCGTCAGCCCTCGTGGGGCAGCGCTGCAAGGGCTTGCGCGACCGCCGTCCGTGCGGTGGCCGGAGTCAGTTCCCCGGCGTTGACGCGCGAGATGGTATCCAGAATCACCTTCGCTTGGGGCGCTTTCAGCTCGCCGATGTGCAGGTTGATGATGCGGCCCTGCGCGTCGGTGAACGCGGTAAAGGGGAAGCCGACCGCCTCGACCCCGAACGCATTGACCGCGTTGAGCCCGTCCTGCTCGCCGATCAGGATGGGATAGTCGATGCCGATCTCGTCCGCGTACCTGAGGACGTCCTCGCGGCAGTCGACCGCCACGCCCACGACCTGGAAGCCCTCGGCCGAGCGCGTCCGCTGGAGTTCGTTCAGCAACGGAATCTCGCGACGGCACGGCGCGCACCACGTGGCCCAGAAATTCACGATCATGGATTTTTGCGGCCAGTCCTGGATGGACTGAAGCTGGCCTTCGCGGTTTTGCAGCGAGAACGCGGGCAGCAACTCCGGCGTGCCGCTGGCAGGCCGCTGAAGTTCGGCAACCACGGGTTCGGCGTGCTGGGGAGAGCCAACCAGGCGGTAGGCAAAGAAGCCGACGACGCCCGCAGCCATCGCGATGGCGACCAGCACAAACTTGTTCATCGAACGCCTCGGATCAGATCGCGGGGGCAAATGCCTCGGCGACATGATCGCGGAAACGCGCCGCCGGCACAAAGCCCACCAGC
>CADEEX010000709.1 GCA_902826465.1 uncultured Acidobacteriota bacterium | reverse complement strand
AGAGCGACGAACCCTGCGAAGTCTCGTACAAGGACAAGAAGGGCAAGTACCAGGCGCAGACCGGCGTGACGCTGCCGCGCATATAGGCTTTGGGCTTTAGGCTCTAGGAGCTTGCTGAAAAACGCGCCATCGAGCTGACTTGGCGTGGTGTAAATGGGCGGTTCGCGAGGGGTGAGCGGTGGCCCAGCGGCGTCAGCGTCCGCGCCGGGGACGCGGCCGCGCGGTGTCGACGCCTCATGGCGTCACCGCGCGCAGCGTCACGAGCCGCCGCAGATTGAAGGCCGCACTCGCGAAGCGAAAGAGCCACTCGACCTTCGCCAGGCCTCGCAGTTTGACCTTCCGGATCCACGCGACCGTCTTGAGCCAGCCAAACGCCGGCTCGACACGGGGCCGGGCGTGCAGGCTCTGCGCGTAGCCCTCGTGGCGCGTGGTGCGCGCGTCGATGGCGCTCCCACCGCGGCGCTTCAGATTCTGGGCGACATGCGGCGTGACCTCGAGGGCGCGGACCACCTCCACGAAGCCGTGCGTGTCGTACGCTTTGTCCGCGCCGACCGTGCGCCGACGCGGCCGGCGACGCCAGCGGCGGTGCAGCATCAGCATCGCCGCGTCGCGCTCGGCCGTCCCATCCGCCTCGGTCGCCATCGCGTCGACGATGAGCCCATGCCGATTCTCGATCAGCAGGTGCCCGAGATACGACAGCCGGGCCTCGCCGTTCGACGTCTTGCGATACAGCTTGGCGTCGGGATCGGTGGTCGAGGCGTGGGTGTCGTTCGTGCGCGTCTGGCCATGGAAGTTCCGGCCATCGCCGTCCGGCGGTCCATCCTTGGGTTGAAAACTCTTCTGGCTCGCCCACGCCTCGATGAGCGTCCCGTCGACCGTGAAATGCTCGTCGGACATGTACGGCTGCGCTTTCGCGACCACCCGGGCGAAGAAGCGGCCGGCGATCGCGTCGTTCAACAAACGGTCGCGATTCTTGGTGAACACGGTCGGGGTCCACACCGCATCGTCCATCGACAGGCCGACGAACCAGCGAAACAGAATGTTGTACTGGAGCTGCTCCATCAGCAGACGCTCGCTCCGAATCGAGTAGAAGATTTGCAGCAACTGGGCACGCAGCAGCCGTTCGGGCGGGACCGACGGCCGCCCCGTCGCCGCGTACAACTCACTGAAATCGCGCGACAGCTCCCGCAAGATCTCGTCGACCAGGGTGCGAATCGCTCGCAGCGGGTGGTCCGCCGGAATCCGTTCCTCGGCCGACACGTAACTGAACATCGACTCGGGGCGCTGGTCGTCTCCTCGCATCGCTCCGATCGTAGTACGCCACTCCCGGTGTGTCGATCCCGCGCTACACTGCGTTTTTCAGCAAGCTCCTAGCGCTCGCGCCTCGAACGGATCACGCGGCGCCCGGTCGAGCGGCAGCCCAATGGCCGTGGTCCTCAACGGCCGACGCGGCAGCGGCATCGCGACCGCCACAGCTTCAGGCGGATTGTCGTCGTCTCCCGGCGCGGCCTGATAGTGAAGCTCGGCAAGCGTGTCGTACCACTCGGCTTTCACCAAGTGCCCGGCTTCCAGCTGACAATCAGAGAGTTCCGAGTAGCGATGGTAGAGGAAGAGATGCGCGTCGAGACACTCGTCGTCGTGGCCGAACATCCACACGAGCAGCTTGACGGAGAGAATGTCGGACCACAG
>CADEEX010000708.1 GCA_902826465.1 uncultured Acidobacteriota bacterium | reverse complement strand
GGGATCGCGGTGATGTCGCCGCCAGCGAACGCGGCAGACGCGGTCGCCCTGCGCGTCCCACTGAGCACGGCGAACATCGACACGCGGTCGCTCGAGTCGGCCGTGCTGGTGAAGCCAGCGGCCCGATCGCCCTGGGCCTCAGCCTGACGCCCGGCATCGACGCCCATGGCCGGACCGCCGCCGGGGGGGTGGTGACGGCCAGCCCACCTCGCCTCACGCGCACCGCGCATGCGCTCGTGGATATCGCGTCGCCACTGCGGCCGCCCGCCACGCCGCATCACCATGCTCAGGCCGATCAGGATGAGGATCGCGGGCCAGAACAGTTCCCAGAGGCGAATCGTGATCAGCCCCTGCATGTTGAGGAACAGCCACGTCCCGATGACCGTGAACACGAGGCCGCGCATCCGTTCACGGCCATCAGTGGCCTGTACCAGCATCAGGCCGCCCATGATCATGATCGGCACGGGCCAGAAGCGGCGAAACAGGTGATCCACGTGCGCCACGCCGAGTCGGTCGAGCGTCAGCACCACGCCGAGGGCCGCAATGCTCAGCCCCATGACCGTGCGCGGGGTGACGACGAAACGCGAGTCCGAATCCATGATCTGCTCCTGCATCTGCGCGCTCACGACTTGATCGACAGGCCGCCCATCACGACCGCGCCTCGCAGCACGAGTCTGGGCGCGGGAGCCGTGGACGTGGTCGGCTCGCCATCGAGCGCGTCGAACGCACGAAGGCGCTTGTCCTTGATGCCCCCGGCGACGGGAACGGCTCGCGTATCGACCGTCCAGCCGTCGGGGACGCGAATGACGACGCCGCCCATCACGGCCAGCACGTCGACCGTCATCTCTTCCCCGGGCTGCAAGTCCGTCGTCCGGAGATCAAGCTCGGCACCGCCCATGATCGCCGTCACTTCACCCGAGCGTGCACCGCCCGGCTCCACCGTCCGCAGACTGCGGCTGAGAAGCGCCGTGACATGCGCGCTGGCGCCGGCTGCCGGCGGGTGGCGCGTCTGGTAGGCCTGAACGCCGAGCACCAGCCCGAGCACGAGGCCAACGACCATCCACGACTGAAGCATGGCGTGGTATTTCGTGAACATGAGAAGTACGCCTCACATCTTGGCACCCCGACAGGGGGTCGCCTTGGTTCCACCACAAGATACGGTGGCGCCGACGGTCGAGCGCGAGCGATTCGGCGAACAGCCGCGTAACCCCGGCGAATGGCAGCGCTCGCACTGAGGACATGCGACTGCTAATATAGGGCTACCTGTCTGATCGTTTTCTGGCCCTGAGTGGGTGAGGTCACATGAAGTTCACAGTCGCGTCTCTGGCACTAGCGGGAACCCTGGCACTCGGCGCCGTTGCCTCCTCCGGAACGGTGGCAGCGCAAGCCCCGAAATCGCAGTGGGATGGAGTCTACACGGCGGAGCAGGCCAAGCGTGGCGAGGCGCTCTATTCGCAGTACTGCGCCAGCTGCCACGGTCCTGATCTGGCGGGGGGAGAAATGGCGCCCGGCCTGACCGGTGGCGAGTTCAGCTCCAACTGGAACGACCTGACGCTCGGCGAACTGTTCGACCGCATCCGGATCTCGATGCCGCAGAACGCGCCAGGCAGCCTGAGCCGGCAGCAGAACGCCGACATCCTGGCCTACACGCTGTTCAAGTCGAGCGTGCCGGCCGGCAAGACCGAACTGCC
>CADEEX010000707.1 GCA_902826465.1 uncultured Acidobacteriota bacterium | reverse complement strand
CGCTGGCAGCACACGTTCAGCTGTGCGACATCAGGGTGCAACCCTATCCAGACGGTGTCAGTGCCCGACATACGTCGACGCTCGCGCTGATGGCGGCAGCCGCGGCAATCGTCAGCTACACGGGCTGGCTGTCCGAGCCGTTCTGGACAGAAGATCGGGCGATCGCATTGGCAGAGGGGCCGACGGGATCGAGCATCGGCGACCTGGCGGTCCGCATTCTGCTCGGCAAGACTGAGCGGCAGCGCCTGTCTACCGCGGCGGCCAACGTCTACGCGAGACGATTCCACATTCGGCACTCGCTTGCCGCCCTTGCCACGGCATCATGACGGCGACCGTCGGTCGCCGCGTGCTGTATTTTGTCGAAGGGTTCACCGACATCCGCTTCGTCAGCGGCCTCAGCGAGATCTGCGATCTGACAATGTGCGTGCCTACGGCGCAATTTGTCTCGAGCGGCCTGAAGCAGCGTCTCGCCGACGCCGGAGTCAAGGTCGTCGTGCACGAGATTCCTGGATCGCGGCTGTCTTACCAGTATCGGTCACTGGTGTGGCTGTGGCAGCACGTACGCAACTTCGATCTGGTGCTGTCGCAGGAGATGCTCCGAGGCTCTTTGAACGCCACGGTGGTCGGTGCCATCCGACGTGTGCCTGTCATCACGACGTTGTCGCTGGCCCCGGTCGAGTACTTCCACTGTCGGCTCGAACGAGGACAGATCAGTGCCGCGAAAGCCTGGCTCATCGAGGGCGTCATCCGACTGCTGATGACCATCAATGGTCGACTGGCGACGGCCTGTGTCGCGCTTGGTCCGTATCTCCGCGAGATCGCGGGCCGCTACTGCCCGAGAACGGTGAGCGGCGGATATTACGGCGTCGACATCCGATCGTTTGTTCCCGCTGACAGCGCCGAGCGTGCGGGGCTCAAGGCCAAACGGGATCTTCCCGCCGACCGTTTTGTGATCTTTCTCGCGAGTCGCATCAGCCACGAAAAAGATCCGGAAACGGTGTTGAAGGCGGTTGCCTTGCTGCGCGCGCGAGGCATGGAGGCGGTGGTCATCAACCTGGGCGGAGGGTATAAGGATTTCGTCGCGCTCGCGACACGCCTGCAGCTGCCTGACCCAGCTGTCTGGGTACTCGGTCGTCCAGCTGCCCATCCGATGACCGAGGTGTTCGACTACTTCCGAGCGGCGGATGTGGTTGTGCAGGCTTCGCTGGCAGAAGGACTTGGACTTTCCACCCTCGAGGCTCTTGCCTGCGGTACGCCCGTGGTCGCCACCGCCGTCGGCGGCATGGCGCGTCAGCTCGATGGATTTGCCCGCTTGTCACCACGCCGCGACCATCAGGCAATGGCCGACGAGCTTCTCTGGGTGGCGTCGAATCGTGACGCCGCGCGGGCGCAGGCACTGCGGGGCCGGGCGATGGTTGTCGACGAGTGGTCACGCGACAAGGCATTCGCCGATCTCGCGCGGCTCTTCAACTCTGTCGTGACGGCTCGTGACAACGCCGCCAGAACGCGATGACTTTCCTTCGACCCCTCGGTAGCCTGCCGGTACGTGTGTTCCTGGCATTCCTGCTGATCTACACAGCTACCTGGGGCGGCCACTACACATCGGGGGATGGCGCTATCAAGATCGCCTGGGCCAAGGCGCTTCTCGAGCGTGGCTCGTCGCAGCTCGACCCGACGTTCACCGCGACATATGCCCCCTACGGAGT
>CADEEX010000706.1 GCA_902826465.1 uncultured Acidobacteriota bacterium | reverse complement strand
AGGGATACATCCTGGTGCAAGTGGATGTGTCGAACCCGCAGCAGTATGGCGAGTACACGAAGCTGACGCCTGGCGCCATCGAGAAGTCCGGGGGCCACTTCATCGCACGCGGAGGGCGTACCGCGACGCTCGAGGGACCCGATGCGCGGGGACGAGTCGTCGTGATCGAGTTCCCAACGTTCGAGCGCGCGCAGCAGTTCTACAACTCGCCGGAGTATGTGGCGGCCAGAAAGGTGAGAGCCGGAGCGGCGACGGTACAGATGATTCTGGTTGAGGGCGTGTAACGCCCACGCACGGCGCTACTCGATCCACAGCGGCGTCGTCGGCTCGAGGCGAGTGGCGTCTATTTCGAAGGGGGCGTGGTTTCTACGGTTGCAGGCGGGTCCAGCCTGTCGACCCGGCCCGATCGCGAAGTAGCGTGAATTCACCAGAGCGGCCCATCACCTCTACGCTGTCGCCTGCATCGACACTCACCACCACGGGCGTGCCAAAGTCCGGCAACTCGTGCAACGAGGTGCGCGACCGCAGCTGCGTCCGTCTGAGAGGCCCCGTGCCACGAGCCAGCGCGGTCGATGCGACGAATCCGCTCGTCCCGTCAGGCAGGGCAAGGCGACGCCAGGTTCCGGACACGCCCAGCACACGGCCAATCGATTCACGAACCAGCAGCCCACGTTCGGCGCCGGTGGCCATGGGCGCCTCACGCAGCGGTGCACGGGCGGCGGTGACACGTACCTGCTCGCCGAGTATCGTGTCATCGTCTGTCGCCGGCGGCAGCGAATCGTCGGGCCTCAGGAACGGCAACGGATCGAGCGCGGCGCCATCGTAGATGCCGAAGTGCAAATGCGGCGACGTCGTGCGCGCGTTGCCGGTGTTGCCGACGTAGCCCAGCACGTCGCCGGCTTCGACGCGCGCCATCCCGTCGATTGCCCAGCGGTCGAGATGCGCATAGTAGTAGCGGCGGCCACCGAAGCCTCCCCCCAGCCACACCACGTTACCGCCGAGCGCGTTCGTATCCGTGCGCGCCACACCGCCGCTGACCGCCACGACCGCGGTGCCGCGGGGCGCAAAGATGTCCACGCCCTCGTGTTCTCGCGCGCCGTCGTCTCGCGGCGAACCAAACAGGCTCTGCACGCCGCGCGCGGTAACGCCGGGAACGGGGAATGGGAGCGACGCCAGCGTGCGCTCGGTCAGCGTGAAGCGTCCGCTCTGGAGAAGCTCTGGCTGAACGCGGAGCACGAACGTCGCCGTGCGCTCAATGTCGTAGAGGAGGGCCGATTCATCTGCCTCGAGCGAGGCGACGGGGCGGAATCCGGCGGCGGCTGTCACCTCGAACAGATCGACGAACAGCCGGCTGCTGCCGGTGGTCTCGAACGTGACCTCGACCGCTAGCCGACGTCCACGGGTCAGCTCGAGCCGATAGGCCGTCGCCGTTGGTGCGCCCGGCGGAAAGTATCCCGATTCGCGGAACGGCGTCGGCACCTGAAGCGTAGCGTTCAACGCCGACTCGCCAGCCGCCTGCCACTGCCGCGCGATCGCCGTGTTGGCAAGTCCGGCACGATCGAGTGCCGCCGCATACTTCTGATGCGGTGTGGAACGCAGTTGCAGGCGCCCGCATGCGCACCCTGCTATCGCAAGAGCGGCGAAGGCGGCAATGACGGCGGCACCAGGCCGCATGACAGGCACACGACGGTACCTTCAAACATGGTGCCGCTTCAG
>CADEEX010000705.1 GCA_902826465.1 uncultured Acidobacteriota bacterium | reverse complement strand
CATGAGCGAAGCAAGTGTTCCCGGCGACGCGTGTAGGCCGGCGATCGCCCGATCGATCCTGATGCGATCGATCTCGTCACCGCGCTGCGCTGTCGGCGTTCTCGGCTAACAACGGTGAACATCTGGTCGCGACGGCCGTGACAAGATAGGCCGCAGCAGATGGCCAAACTCAGAGGCACCGTGGCGGCGCGTCAGCTCGCCGATCAGGCCTTCTCCCGCGCCTCCGGCGCCCCGCTTCGCGACGGCAATGCCGTCCGCATCCTCCGCGACGGTAAAGACCACTATCCCGTCTGGCTCGAAGCCATTGCCGCTGCTCGCTACTACGTGCATCTCGAGATGTACATCGTGGTCGACGACGAGCAGGGCGCGATCTTCGCCGACGCATTGATCCGCAAGGCGGGCGACGGTGTGCCGGTGCGCGTGATCTACGACTGGCTCGGCGGCTTCGGCAAGACCTCGCGCGGTTTCTGGAATCGGCTCCGTGCCGGCGGTGTTGATGTGCGTTGCTTCAACCGCCCGCGACTCGATGAGCCGCTCGGCTGGATCAGCCGCGACCATCGCAAGACGCTCATCGTCGATGGGGTCGTCGGCTACGTGACCGGCCTGTGCATCGGCAACGACTGGGTGGGCAATCCAAAGAAGGGCATCGACCCCTGGCGCGATACCGGCATTGAACTGCGCGGACCGGCGGTGGCCGACCTCGAAGAAGGGTTCGACGACTCGTGGGTCGAGTGTGGGGGCGAACCGCCGCCTGAGTCGGAGACGACGCCGAAGCCAGAACCTGCAGGCGACGTGTCGTTGCGTGTGGTGGCCACCGTGCCCAACACCGCCACACTGTTTCGGCTCGACCAGCTCGTGGCCGCGATGGCGCGAGAAACGCTGTGGCTCACCGATGCCTACTATGCCGGCACGTCGCCGTACGTGCAGGCGCTGAGAGCCGCAGCCCAGGACGGCGTCGATGTCCGGCTGCTCGTCCCCGGCGAGTCCGACATCCCGATCGTGCGCACGTTCTCCCGCGCCGGCTACAGACCGTTGCTCGAGGCGGGTGTGCGTGTGTTCGAGTGGAAAGGGACGATGCTGCACGCCAAGACCGCCGTGGCGGACGGGCGCTGGGCTCGCGTCGGCTCGACCAATCTGAATATCGCCAGCTGGATGGGGAATCGCGAGCTCGACGTCATCGTCGAGGATCACGCGTTCGCAGAAGCGATGCAGACCATGTACCTCGAGGACCTCGAGAACGCGACCGAAGTGGTGCTCGACGAGCGCCATCGCGTGCAGCGACCGGCGAGCCCTCGGCCGCGACGCCGTGGCGCGACGCGGCGCAGTGGCAGTGGTGGGCGCATTGTGGCCGGCGCGTTCAGGGTCGGCAACACGATGGCGGCCGCCATCACCAACAAGCGGATTCTCGAACCGGTGGAAGCGCACATGGCGCTGGGTGCGTCGGTGATCATCACCGCGCTGGCCGTGATTGGCGTCTACTTCCCGCGCGCCATTGCGTATCCGGCGGTGGCGGTGGCTGCCTGGTTTGCCGCGGCGCTGCTCTATCGCAGTGTGTTGTTGTATCGCGCCCGCGGCAAGGCGCCACGCTGACGCGGCTCCGCATCGAACGCTGCCGATAGTCCGCGAACTCGTTGAGTCGGGAGTGTCCCGTGACAGCGCGTTCTTGTCTCACGCGTCAGGCCCGATCGGGCGATCGCTGCGCCTTCGCGCGTCGCCGATTGC
>CADEEX010000704.1 GCA_902826465.1 uncultured Acidobacteriota bacterium | reverse complement strand
GCGAAGTCGCGGAGCGTCGCCTCGTTGAGATCGGTGAGGCCGCGCGGGAGGTAGATGCGATCACGATCGATGAGGTCCCGCCGGACGTCCTGCCAGAAGTTGATCAGTTGCAATGCCGTGCAGAGCGTGTCAGAGAGATCAAGAACGTGTCGCACGTTCGCGGGCTGCTGGGCGTCGTGGTCCGGCGATGTGTTCGGCACGCCGGCGAGCGCCAGGACCAGGCGCCCGACCGGATTGGCGGATCGCGAGCAGTAATGCAGCAACTCGTCCCAGGTGTCATACCGCGTCACACGCTGGTCCTGGCGGAACGCATCGATCAGGTCGAGCAACGGCCTGAGTGGGATGGTCGGCCCGTCCGCGGATCGGCACGTCGCGTCAAGGGCGACGAACACGGGATGGGTGGGGGGGTCGCCCCGGTGCCACGCGGTGGTCAGCGACTCCCACCAGCGGAGGCTCGCGTCGGCCGTCGCCCGGTCGTCGGGCGACCCGCTGTGCTCGTCGGCCAGATCATCGGCCCATCGGCAGAAGGCGTAGACGGCGGCGAAGGGGTCGACCAGGGCCGGGTCGAGCAGGCGGGAGAGAACGGGGAAGTTCTCCTGGCGGGCGCGGGCGAGGCGGCGGCAGTAGGCGATCGCGTCGGGTGGTGTCGGCGTGGCGATCGCCGGCGCGCCGGGACCGAACAAGGGCATGAGTTCAAGAGTCGAAGTTGCATCCCGGAGCGTGGTCACGCGACCGGAGAGTACGCGCCAGAGGACCCGGTCCCTTGCTGGGCAAGGGATGCCGAGGGTGCCGTGATCGTCTGGAAGTATCGCTTGCTCGCGCGGCGCGTTCGCGGGGCGAGTGTGGCGAAGAATGGGCAGAGCCGGACTTGAACGCCCCCATGGTAGTCCGACAAATTCAAGCGGTGCGGACAAGGGCGGCGCAAATTGCGGCGCACTTCGACACGACCCGGTGTCCGGCCACCGCAACGTGCCGCTCGAAATCGGGCCTCCCGATCCCCTTCTGCAGGCGGTGGTGGGCGCCTGGCCCCGATTGCCGGTAGCGGTTCGCAGCGCCATCGCCACGATGGTCGAGGCCGCTCGTTTCACCAACCAATAGTGTGCTATCTCATCGCGTCCGTGAGTTTCGTCACAGGAGTCCAAATGGGTTCCAAACGTGCCAGCGGTTCTCGAGCGAAGCGACGCCAGAGCGGGTCTGGCGAGTTAGCCCCTGCTTCGGCGGCGAAGAGCGTGCCGCCGGCCCAGGATGCCCCTTCGCCACCACAGTCGCTGACTCGCGAGTCCCATACGACGTGGGCCGCCGGACGCGTGCGGCACCCGTCGGCCACATCGGGTGACGAAGGGAGATTTGCTGACCTGCTCCACCGCTGCTCGACGGACACCGGCACCTATGTGCGACTTCTCCGCGGCATCCGGACCGCAGTGAAGGAGCTCGACCAGACCAGTCACACGGTGATAGAACGGTATCTCGACGACATGGCTCCGAGGGACCAGGTGGAGCGAATGCTCGCGATGCAAATGCTCTGGCAGCACCTGCGCATCGCGAGGCTCTGCCAGGAGTGGTCTATGGACGAGCTCAGCCACCGCGGCGCCGTGCTAAGCGCGGCGATCAGCGATGGGATGGAGCTGGCCCAGCGTCAGGCCAAAACGTGGCGCCGGATCCGATCAGAGTCGCTCGCCAGCCCCCAGGCGTCAGTCGCCATTGGTCAAGTCAATATCGCCA
>CADEEX010000703.1 GCA_902826465.1 uncultured Acidobacteriota bacterium | reverse complement strand
TACCATACGCAGCCGTGCCCGCGAACCTCTGGCGCCTACTGTTCGTGGCGGCGGCCTTCGTCGTCTTTGCCACGAACGCGACCGCGCACGACCTCTCGCACAGCGAGTCTGACGTGGTTGTCTCTGGCGCCGAGGCGCGGATGCACCTGCAGCTCGATCTCATTGGCTTCGCCGGGCTGCAGTGGCGCAGTCGCGACGTGGTGAGCTACGACGAACTCGACGAGCGCATCGAGGCGATTTTCGCCGCGCTCAAGGAACACCTGCAGATTCGGACGCTCGACGCCGTGGGACGCGCCTCGATGGCGCGGCATCGTCTGATCGACAACCACGTGCTCGATGCCGACCTCGTCTACCGGTTCGCCGCGCCGCCGGCCTCCCTGATCGTGCGCTCGACGCTCGATCAGGTGACGGCTCGCGATCATCAGCACCTGACCCGAATCCGCTACGACGATGGCATCGCGTCTGGCGGCGTGCTGACGGCGATCGGTACGGAAGTGCGAATCGACCGGACGACGGCGAGCCGAGGTGCGCGAACGGTGACGATTGCGGCGGCGCTGGCGGCCCTGCGTCGGGTGGTCCGGGTGCCGGACTACGCCGCCGCGCTGCTGCTGCTCGCGCTTGGTGCCGCCACGACCCGCGCGCTCGCCGTCGGGTGGGTCGCCATGGTCCTTGCCACGCTTGTGTCAGCGGCGGCGGTCGCCGCCGATCTCGTGTCGTTCGCGCCGTCATGGCTCGCGCCGCTGGCGATTGCCGTGCTCGGCGGACTGGCCGTATCCTCCCTGGTTGGCGGGCGAGCGCTCGACCGCGCACTGCTGGCGGCGCTCTTCGCCGCAGTACAGGCGCTGGCACTGTCCGGCGCGATGCGGCACCAGGCGCTGATTGCCGGCGCCTCCATATTGCCGCTCGCCTACGGTGCCGGGCTTGTGGCGGGGCAGGCGTGCCTGGTGGTGCCGGCGCTTCTCGTCGTGCGTGTCCGCCGAACCCTTCAACGCCAGCCGGTCGCCTGACCCATGAAGCTGCTGCGCCTTTTCATGCTGGCGGTGGCGTTTGCTGTCGTCGGCTCGCTGCTGTGGCAGCGTCGGCCGACGCCTGTCGCCCCTGAACCGCTGGCCGCTCTCCGCGGCAGCGGCGTCCCGCTCACGGTCGCGCTCACCGGCGACACCGTGCTGGGGGCCGCGCTCGACGCGGACGCGATGAGCGCGCTGACCCCAGTCGCGGCACTCCTCGGTCAGGCGAGTCTGGCGGTCACCGATCTCGATCAGCCGCTGCGCGACGCCGACGATCCGCCGCCGGCCACCGCGCAGCCGCGCTGGCCGATCGGCGACGCCGAGGTCGCTCGCCAGCTGAGGACGCTTGGCTTCACCGTGGTGACGCTCGCCAACGCGCACGTGTCCAATGAGGAGGGCGAGGGCGCCCCGCAGACGGCGGCGCTCCTCGCGCGCGCCGGGATGTGGACCACCGGGGCGGGGACCGATCTCGACGCTGCGCGCCGTGTCGTGGTCGTCGGCGACGCGCCGCATCGCGTCGCGGTGCTCGCGGTCGCCACGTCCGTGCCGCCAGCGAGCCGCGCCTCGCGCCGGCGCGGCGAAATCGACGGCCGTCCTGGCGTCAACACGCTGCGCTATTCGCCCCGCGTCACCGCCGACGAGACGACGTTTGCCGCGCTCAGCCAGTTGGCCCGGGCGATGGACCCCACAAACATCTCGGCGGCTGCCGATCGCATCA
>CADEEX010000702.1 GCA_902826465.1 uncultured Acidobacteriota bacterium | reverse complement strand
CCGTCAGCGGTCTCTTCGATCGCGACGCCGCTGTTGACGCCCAGCGAGCCGGCAAACGCTTTCAGGAACTCGACGATCGGAGCATTGTTGTCTGTCATGACCTACTCCTCGCGCGCCGCAGCGTCGGTCTTCCCCTGGCCGACGCGCTTGACGCGTGCTTTGCTGCCAGGTACCGCGGTCGCCAGCTTCGGTGGACCGATCATGTAGTTCGTGAGCTGCATCTGGGCGATGCGCCAGACGCCGCCGACGAACCAGTAGAGCAAGGCGCCAGCCGGCGACGAAATGAACATGAAGCCGAACACCAACGGCATCACCAGCATCATCTTCTGCTGCGCCGGATCCATCCCCGCTTGCGGTGTCATCCATTGCGTGACGAACTGAGAGGCCGCCACCGCGACCGGTAACACATAGTAGGGATCAGCCGCCGACAGATCGTGAATCCATCCCATGAACGGCGCACCGCGGAGTTCGATGGACGTCTGTAGCATCTGATAGAACGCCAGGAACACCGGTAGTGTCAGCAAGATGGGAACGCAGCCACTCGCAGGATTTACCCCTCTCTGCTTGTACAGCGCCATCAACTCCTGATTCATCTTCTGGCGCGCGGGATCGGTAGCCTTCAGCTTGGAGTAGCGCTCCTGAATCGCCTTTGCCTCGGGCTGCACGTCCTGCATCTTGCGCATCGACACCACGCTCTTGTGATTCAGCGGGAAGAGCACAACGTTGATGAGCAGCGTGAGAATCACGATGGCCCAGCCGTAATTGCCGACGTATCCGTGAATCCACTGCAGCGAGCGGAGCAGCGGCACCACGATGACCGAGAAGAAGCCGAAGTTGATCGCGCGGGTCAGATTCCGATCGATCGACGCGAGGGTATCGAAATCCTTCGGCCCGACATAAAAGGAGAGTGCCTGATCAGCGCGTGGTGGCGTAATCGTATACGCCACGAGTTCTCGAGCCGTGGCCTTGCTTCCGGCCGGAGGTGGAATTGACAGCGTTGAATAGGTGACAGACGCGGCGCCGGGATTCAGGACGAACGACGCGAAGTAGTGATCATCGATTCCGACGTACTCGAAGTTCTGCAGGTACGACGGCTGCTTGGCGATACCGCTCGCCGACACACGGGTGACCTTGCCACCGACCGAATAGAGTGCCTCTGGCTTGACCGTGGTCTGGCCTGCACTGTCGCCAATGCCCGGTCCCCACAGAACGGCGACGCTCTGCCCGACATTGCCGCGCGACACCAGCGCTTTGAATGCGACCGTGTAAGCACTCGGTTCGAAGGTGAAGGTCTTGACCGCCGAGATGTCGGCGTCGCGATACTCAAAGGTGAGCGTGGTGGTGCCAACGATGGGGGCGCTCGAATCCGGTGCGCCACTCACGACATACAACGCGCTGTTGAGCGTGGCGGTCGTGGCTTCGTCGCTGGCGCTCAGGGTGAAGGGCAGTGGCTGCGATGCCGCCAGATCGCTCGCGATCAACTCGACTGGCTCGCCGTTCGCGTCCTTGTAGTTCTTCAGCTTCCAGCTCTTGAGTCGACCGCCACGGTTCGAGAACGTGGCCAGCACGCTCTGTGTCTCAACACGAACGTCTGTTTCCGCCGCTGCACCCGCTGTCACCGCCACGGCGGTGGCCGGCGCGGATGAAAGCGTCGGTGGCACTACTGTGGGCGAAGGCGCCGGCACCTCCGGAGCGACCTGAAGGGCCGCCGCCTGCGGTTTTGGCGC
>CADEEX010000701.1 GCA_902826465.1 uncultured Acidobacteriota bacterium | reverse complement strand
AACGTGGGAGGCACGTTGTCGAAATCCGATTGTCCCAGCCCGCCACGGTCGTACGCCACGACAGGCGCCAGCCGCGCAATGTCATTGAAGACCGGCCGCCACGCCTCGAGTGTCGAGCCAAGTCCCGCCTCGAGAATCACCACCGGTGAGCCTGGCTTTCGCTGGTCCACACCTGCGGACCAGAGCCGCATATTCCGCCCGTCAACAGTGATCATTCGAGGCGACGAGGTGCCAGGCTGGGCCCACGCCTGCCTTTGCGCTGCGAGAACCAATACGATGGCGACGATCGCTTGACGACCACCCATAGCAGCTAATTTACCCGTCGAAATGACGTGGAATATCCCGCTTCTACCCACTTCCCGGCGACGCGAACCATAATCGTGCCCATGGGCTGACCGTCATGCCCAATCCCGTCTAGGCGAAATCCAAATTCACTCCCCGAAAGGATGCGAGGCTCAGCCTGGCGAGCTTGCGCGAACGCCAGGCCCGATGCGACGACCGCGACGACCACGAGCGACATCAACCACAGCGCGACGATCTTCAGCATGATCCCTCCTGTGCTCAGACTCCAAAGTGCCTGTCCCTTTCGTTCGACACTGCGACGACTGTCGGCCCGAACCATAGTGCACGCAGCAGCGGGCGCGATATCCAAAACGAGGGAGGGGCAGTTGGCGCACAATCACCGTTCGGCCAGAAGCTGCCGCAGTCGTTGCTCCCAGAAGCTCTTGTCAACGACGCCGACATGGGTCTCGGCGATCCGTCCGTGGCGGTCCACGAGCAGCGTGATCGGCAAACTCGGATCAAGGCCGAACGTTTTCAGGAGAGTGAGGTCTCCCACGACCACCGGGTAGCGGATCGGATGCTCGGTGAGGTAGGGCCGCACCTTGTCCCAGCCTTCCTCATCCATCGCGATCCCTACGGCCTCGAGTCCTTTCGCTTGGTATTTTGCGTGGAACTCGACGAACCACGGGATCTCCTGTTTACAGCCGGTGCACCACGTGGCCCAGAAATCGACCAACACGACCTTGCCGCGTTGCGCGGATAACTGGAAACGTCCGCCCTTCGAATCGGTCAGTGTGAAGTCCGGCGCTTGTCGACGCGTTTCTGGTGCCACCCTGTCGGCTCCATGTAGCGTCCACGATGCCATCGGTGTGCACACCAGAGTTGTCAGGCACGCAGCGAGTGTGAGAGCGCCGAACGTGTGCGTCGAAATGTGACGGTGCATGTGGGTTGCTCCTGTGGACAGCGTTGAGCACAAGATGACGCATCCGATCAGATTTGTGCGTTTGTCGCGATGCGCGTCGATAGAGGGCGGCGATTTCGGCCATCGCGACTGGCCGCGACGACGAACCAGGTTGGCCACAGGATGACGACGCTCAATGGCCAGAGCGGACGAGGATCATCGGCTGTCCCCATGACACGATCCGATCCGGCATCCGGCGTGACCAGATGGCGCGAATTCATGACCGATGACTCCAGTCCTTTGGCGCTCCAGAAGGTCAGCGCGGTGACGACGATCCCGAGTGCCAATGCTCGTGACACCCTCATCGGCGCACGAGACAGCGAGCGGCGAATCCCGAGTCCGACCGGTAGCAGGACGAACATCGCCTGCACGAGCAATGGCAAGGCGGTGCGATAGATCGGCAGCGCAAACACGACGCTGGACGGATTCATCCGACCTGGCGTCCGAACACCCACCTGGCCAGCCATGATGACAACGACGAAGAG
>CADEEX010000700.1 GCA_902826465.1 uncultured Acidobacteriota bacterium | reverse complement strand
GTCGCCGACAAGCTCATTAACGTGGTGACGCGCCTGCGCGAGATGTCGCCGCTCTACGAACTGGCGAAAGAAGGCGTCGATCTCTCGACGATGCAGTGGACCGCTCACTGACGAACGTGTGAATTGGCAAATCGAGTGATCGGGCAATCGAGGGATTGCGGCAGACGCTCGATACAGAGAGAGCAAACAGCAATTACCCAATTGCCCGATTATCCAATCACCAGATTCTGAAGAGGACGAAATGGCTTATTCCAACAAAGTAATCGACCACTACGAGAACCCGCGCAACGTCGGTTCGCTGCCCAAGGACGACGTCAATGTCGGCACCGGCCTCGTCGGCGCGCCAGAGTGCGGTGACGTCATGAAGCTTCAGGTCAAGGTCAACCCGGAGACGGGTGTCATCGACGATGCGAAGTTCAAGACGTTCGGCTGTGGATCGGCGATCGCGAGTTCGAGCCTCGCTACCGAATGGCTCAAGGGCAAGACGGTCGACGAAGCGCTGGCCATCAAGAACACCGACATCGTGACCGAGCTGGCATTGCCGCCGGTCAAGATTCACTGCTCGGTTCTGGCGGAAGACGCCATCAAGGCCGCCATCAACGATTACAAGAAGAAGCAGAGCGCGGCGGCGTCAACGCACGCGCACGACAAGGCGCAGCCGACGGTCTAGTGTCCATGATTCAGATCAGCGAAACGGCGGCGCGCAAGATCCGGACGTTGATGGCCAAACAGGGCATCGACGAGGGTGGTCTGCGCGTCGGCGTGAAGGGCGGCGGATGTTCGGGGCTGAGCTACACCTTTGCGTGGGAACGCGAGGCACGGCTCGGCGACGAGGTGTTCGAGGGCGCCGAAGGCGCCAAGATCTACGTCGACAAGAAGAGCCTGCTGTTCCTGAACGGCACCGTGCTCGAGTACGACACCAACCTGGTCAGCAAGGGCTTCCTCTTTAACAACCCGAACGCGAAATCGACGTGCGGGTGCGGCAGCTCCTTCGGGGCATAGCAGTCCGGGCGCACCCGGAACCTGGAACCGTGGAACCCGGAACCTCTTCTTCTTCACCGTCTGTCGTTCAGTCGTGTCGCACCTGTGGTGGCGGCGCGCCGGTCGATGTGCACTTCTGTCCCAGCTGCACCAAGATTCTGACGCTCGGGCGCCAGGGCGATTTCTTTGCGTTTCTCGGAGTGCCGCGTCGTCTGAACATCGATATGGCGGCGCTCGAACAGCGGTTTCGCTCGTTGAGCCGGCAATTTCATCCGGATTTCTTCTACAACGCCACGCTTGCTGAACGACGCGCCAGTCTCGAACGGTCGTCGTATCTGAATGACGCGTATCGCACGCTGAAACAGCCGTCGTCTCGCGTCGCCTACCTGCTCGAACTCGAAGGTGCGCTGACGGCTGCCGATCGCACCGATCCTGGCGGGTCGAAGCTGGTTCCGCCCGATCTGCTCGAGGAAGTGTTCGCGCTGAACGAAGAGCTCGACGAAGTGCGCGACCTCAAGAACGCTGGCGTCAGCGGTGCTGAATGGCGGCAGCGTCTCGAGCGCGCCGCTGCACCGATCGAAGCCAAGCGTGCCGAACACGAGCGACACCTGAGCGAGTTGTTCGCGCGCTGGGACGCTGTGATGGAGCGCCCGGCTGCAGACCCCGATCGCGCGGCGGTGTTGAAGGCGCTGCGCGAGCGGGTGCTTGAACGCAACTACATCAACAACCTGCTCGAATCCATTGTCCGCGA
>CADEEX010000699.1 GCA_902826465.1 uncultured Acidobacteriota bacterium | reverse complement strand
GACAGCGTGTTGATCGCCAACTGAGGTTGCGTCGAGTCGTTCCATGGCTGTTGCAACTCGGCCTGTGAGAGCTCGATTTCGCCGCGTACGTATCGATCGATCTGCGTCTGGAAACGCGCGTTGCCGGCTTCCAGAACGATGTCGTCAACGGTGGCGAGGAATTGCGGGTTGTTGAGGAGCGCGACGCGGAAATCCAGGCCGGCCTGGTCGCCGTGGGAGCGTCCGTCAGCCATGGCGACGATGGAGTGAGTGCGAAAGGCGTCAAGAATGCCGGACACGGGCTCCTGCGGCGTGGCCGGAGGTGCGTCGGCCAGTGGGGCATACAAGAGGATGCCAAGCCCGAAGCAGAGAAGACTCTTGGTCATGGTGTGACCCGGATCGAGCAGGGGAACTCTGCCCGTGGCTCCACGCGTTGGGCGATGGCGCGCGCGGCGCCAATCACTGAGCCCGCCACCATCACGACGACCACGCCGAACCAAATGGCCGGCGCCGTGACCGAGATCAGCAGACCCATCATGAGCAGGCCGAGGCCTCCAACGCCGGCGATCGGACTCCCGCTGAGATTCGCGACAGGCAAACGCGATGACCATCGTTGTGATCGTTCGATGGCATCGAGCGGCTGGCACTCGACAAGACGTAGAGGGCGGATTTCAGCGTGCGCACGACGTCCGCCCCATTGAACGAGCACCGCCGCGAACACTTGTTGCCACAGCCACAAATGTGACCGACCATGCGCGACCTCCTCCAGCAGGTCGCCGGCCAGTGCTTCGCAATCCGGAATGAGAGATTCGAGCAGCCGAACCGCCCACGGGGTGGGAAAGAAGTCGTTCATGTGAGTCGTACCTTGAGTTGGGGCAGGCCGCGCCAGAGGTCTTCGAGTGCTTCACGCGTCGCCTGGACGGCGCGCAGTCCGCGCGCTGTTACCTTGAAGAACTTTTTGGCGCGTCCGCCACGTGCCTGTGTGGGCTGACCGATCGACGACGTTGTGAGGCCATTGCGCTCGAGTCGGTCGAGTGCTGCATAGGCTGCACCCAGGAGAACCTTCCTACCCGTCGTGGTCTCGATTTCGCGAGCAATCTGCACTCCATAAGCCTGGTCGCCTAGCCGGAGTGTGGCGAGCAGGATCATCAATTCAAAATCGGTCAGGAGCGGCGCCGGCATATGTTCACATATTGTGAATAACAAGCGCGGGTGTGTCAACGCCCGATCGGCACGACCTCCTTTTTAGGAGTTTTCAAGAACAGAGTGACGACTCGCCCCTCCCCTCCTTGAGAGGATGCCTCTCGCAGGGACGCAATTCCGCGGCCTCCGCCGGACCAGCCACGGCGATGACACGCGCTCTGCCCCACGCGATAATGTCAGCCGCCCATGGCTGATACCCTTTCCTCAGATCCCCTCTCCGCCCGCGACATCGTCGATCTGTCCCGCCGCCACACGCTGTTCGAGTGGTCGGCGCAAGGCGCCATCGATCCCCTCCCCGTGTCCGGCGCCAAGGGCTCGTACTTCTGGACGGCCGACGGTCGCCGCTTCCTCGACTTCAACAGCCAGTTGATGTGCGTCAACATCGGCCACGGCGACGAGCGCGTCGTCCGCGCCATTCAGGACCAGGCGGCCCGCCTCACCTACGTCAATCCCATGCTGGCCACCGAACCGCGGGCGCGCCTCGGTGCGAAGCTGGCCGAGATCACACCGGGCGATATCAACGTCTTCTTCTTCACCACCGGCGGTTCAGA
>CADEEX010000698.1 GCA_902826465.1 uncultured Acidobacteriota bacterium | reverse complement strand
CGCCGGTACTGCACTTCGTACGACAGCTCGTCGTCGTTGTCGTCTTCCGCGCGCCATACAACCGTTTCGAGCCCCTTCTGATACGTGCGCCGGCCGAGGGCCGCCGAGCCGGACGCCTGTCCGGAGTTTTGCGCCGCCTGCGTCAGCTTGCGGTCAGGGGTGCTCTGGTTTTCAAAGCCGGCCAGATCGGGATCGCCGGTCGTGTATGGCTTCTGAAACACGATGCCGGGAGGATGAACGGTGACGGAGCGGACCTGCGGCCGCAGATTCCGCTGCAGATAGGCTGCGGTGACGGAGGTGAGGATTGGCCCGTCGCCGGTGCCAGACAGCGTCGCCTTCCACTGCAGATACCGCGCCTTTGGACTTGAGATCGGCGCGCCATCGGCGGCGATCGGTGCTGGCGCCCACGGGCTCCAGGTGTCATCCGGTGTTTCGCTGTTGCCCGAACGCGTCGCCAGTTCAATCTTGCTGCCCGCGGGCAAGGCCCCGCGCCAGCTGAGGGTGCCCCAGGTCGAGACCATCTGGGCGTCGCGCACTTCGGATTCGTACGTGCCTTGCGCCGCGCGCGAGGCAGACAGGCGGTACAGCTTGCCTGGGTTCGCCGTCGCGTAGTACAGCCGGCCACGGGCGTCGTGATACAGCGCCGTCACCTGCTGGGCGCTGGCGCGCGCCAACAGCGTCGGTTGCAGCGGATTCCCCTCGAGCCTGAAGATCTTTCCTTTGGTGCCGGTCGCGATGATCAGGCGCTTCTCGGCGTCGAAGTTCAGGTCGTAGGGCAGATCCTCGCGCGACTCCCACAACAGATCCCACAGGCCGTCGGGCGCGATCTGGTAGACCGCGCCTTTGGCACCGCGGGCGTCAACGCGCGTGGTGGTCTGCGCCGCCGTGCCTGGATTTTCCACAACGGCGACGGCGGTGATCTCGGTGGTGACCGTGACCGTGGGCACCGGGGCCCGGTTCGGATCGCTCGCGGGCGCAGGATCACCGACGGCCACACTCGGCGTCAGTGTCGCTCCGGCCCGTCCGTTCACGGCCGCGACGAAGAGCGTGCCCTTATCGTCGAAGCGCAGCGTCCGAATCTCCTGGAACGGCGTGTCGAGGAGCATGAAGCCCTTGCCGTCGGCATCGATACGCAGCACGCGACCAGGCGACTCTGTGCCGACGAGTAGATTGCCGGCACGATCGACCGCCAGCGCCGTCGCGTGCGTCGCCTTCGTCTGATAGAACGCGGCGCCCTTGCCGTCGGCGGTCACCTTGTAGACCACGCCTTTTTCGCCGGTGCCGACAAACAGCGTCCCTGTTGCGTCGGTGGCGAGCGCCCAGATGTATTTGTCGTCGGGGTCGAAGAACGTGGTGGCCGTGCCGTTGCGATCGACCTTGTAGATCCGTCCGTCCGGTGAGGTGGCGACGTAGAGGCCCCCGTTCGGGGCAGGGGCCATCGCGTGCACTTCGAGTTCGTTGGCGTCGAAGAACGGCCGGCCGGCACCCTGCGGGTCGACACGGTAGACGCGGCCGTCGTTGCCGGTGCCGATGAAGAGCGAGCCGTCGGGCGCAGGTGTGACCGTCCAGAGGAACGGCGACGGCGTTTCGTAAATGAGCTCGGTGGCGGGCCCGAGTGTCAGTTGTCCACGGCTATCGATCGCCAGGTTCTCGACGTCACCCTTGAGAAAGTCGGACTGCGTGGCCGAGAGGAAGAATTTCGGCGTTGACGCAGCGAGGCCGACGCCACAGGCG
>CADEEX010000697.1 GCA_902826465.1 uncultured Acidobacteriota bacterium | reverse complement strand
CGCCACGGCGCCCGCCGTGCGCGTCACACCGTCGAACCGCAGACTGGCCACGCCAACCATCAGCAGACTCAGCGCCACCGCCAGCAGGCCGGACCGTGTAAAGGTCAGCACAATCCCCTCGGCCGTCAGCGCGAGTGCGAGCAGCAGCCAGATCGATCGACCGTAGCGGCGCTGTGCCACGGCGCACGCCAGAAGCCCGAGGCCGCCCGCAAAGCAGACCTCGAGGAACATCGAGGCGATCGTCGGGTACTGGAGCGGACCAGAGGCGCGGATCTGGGCGCCCACATAGGCCGTCGATGACCGGAATCGCGTCAACAGCGACAACACGGCCGGAACCCCGACGTATTCGAGCAACGCAACCAACGCCACGAATCCACCGGTGCCGCACAGCACGAGCAGCAGCATCTGGGCCCGCGTCCGCGTCGTGACGATGGCTGCCGTCAGTGCGAAGACGCCAAACGCCAACCCGAATCTGGCCACCATGTGCAGAGCGTTCGTCTGATGGGCGGGCGCAGCGATGGCGCCGGTGAGCGACGCACCGAGCACCGCCAGCCAGGGCAGGATCAGCGGGCTCCTCGGAATCGACCAGCCACCGCTGACCACCCACCACACCACACCGACCAGGAGCGACGCGACGAGAACGGCTTCGACGTTGCTCAGAGCCTGGCCCGGCACTCGAATCAGCGGAGTGAGCAGTTCGAAGGGCGAGACGACCACGAGACCGCACAGCCCGGCGAGGGCGTACTGCTCGAGACGCGACGAGGTGGTGGTCGACGTTCGCTCGAGGGCCGAGCGAATCGCCACGTCGCGTACGAATGCGGTCACTGCAGGCATCGACGTCCGCACCTGTCCAAGATCCTTGCCACGTGTTGAGGCACGCGCGCGTTGAGCAGGCACGCCGACTGCATACGCGATGGATGCTGCAAAGCCCCACGGATCTCACGGAATACGCGCGATCCGCGTGGAACCCTGTGGCTGTAAGCGCGTTCGGGTCACGTCTCAGGCGAGCTGACACGCTCTGAGAACGCCCGGCGCGCTTACGGCGCAGGAAAGCGGATTTCGACTCGCGAAAAGACCGCGCGTACAAGGAAGCGGGAGGCACATCACGTCCGCGGAACGTCGTCAGATGGGCCTCGTGATCTATCGGGTCGTCACCGACCTGGCGGCCAAGCTCGCCTTCTTTCTGGTGACGGTCGCAGCGGCGCGTCAACTGTCACACGAGGCATTCGGACTCTTCTCGCTGGCCACCACCGTTGGCTGGATCGCGGCCATCGCCGCCGACTTTGGCCTGCAGATGCACCTTGCCCGCGCGGTGGCGCAGTCGCCCGCCGCGGCGCCGGCGCTTCTACACCGTTGGTTCCGCGTACGTGTGGCGACCGCCGCGATGGCCGTACTCGCTGTCGTCACCGGAGCGCCGCTCGTCGCGCCATCGTGGAACGTCGCCGGCGCCCTGGTGCTTTTTACCGCGGTCTACGCCGCGAATGGGTTGACCGAGTTCCTGCACTATTTCTTCCGGGGACTGGGACGGAGCGATCTGGAATCGACGATCGTGCTGTGCCAGCGGGCGTGCCTACTGCTGCTGGGTCTCGCAGCGTTGCGGCTGTCCCCACCCCTGCCCTGGCTTGGTGCGGCAATGCTCGCGCCAGCGATCGGGGGCCTGGCCGCGTCGTGGCTCGTGGCGCAGCGCCTCGCGTCCACCCCTGGCGACCGCGTCCCACCGGCGCCGTCCTCCGCGATGTCGCTGGTCTTGC
>CADEEX010000696.1 GCA_902826465.1 uncultured Acidobacteriota bacterium | reverse complement strand
ATTGGTGTGATACCCGCGATCGGCTCTTTCGAAAAGTTGCCGAGAGAATACGAGACGGCGCCGATCAGCTTGCCGTCGATGTAGACCGGGCTGCCGGACATGCCGGCGATGACCCCCGCGTTGGCAAGTGGTCCGCCTTCGAGCCGGGCCAGAATCAGGTTCCGGTGCGTGCCAATGACGTTCTCGATGACGCCGAGGATATGAGCCTTGAACTCTTCGACGCGGGTGCCGGCAAACACGGTATGGCCGATGCCGACCATGCCAGGTTTTACGTCCGCGGCGCTCATCTGCGGGGTGTCGGCCTGCAACGACGCGAGCCCGAGCAGGCCGCCCGTGACCGTCAGGCTCAGAGCCAGCACGAATCGTGGTAACCGCATGATTATCAATCCGTTATAGAAGAGAAGTACAACAGAATCAAGGACAAAGGGGCAGCGGTTTGACAGCGCCGCGTGCGCTTTGGTATGGTCCTACGCACTGTGGCTGCCCGAGTGCCCTTCACCTTTTCGACGCTGCTCGCCCCCCGGACGGCCGTGTGCCAGTCCGCGTGGTGGTATTGGAGCAGCTAAGAAGGGGCGATCGCCTTGGCCTGACCTGCCACCGCGCGACTGAACGTGATGCCTCTTCACCCACTGGGCTGAAGGGGCTTTTTTTTTGCTCGTTGATTTGACGACGTGAACCGTGACTGAACCCAAGCTGTGCGTGACCGTTACTGCGCCAACCATGGCGGAGCTACGGGCGGCGCGCGACCGCGTGGAAGGCGCTGACCTCATTGAGATGCGGCTCGATACCACGCGCGATCCCGATCCGGCGGCGGCACTGGCCGATCGCCGCACACCGGTGATTGTGACCTGCCGCGCATCGTGGGAGGGCGGGCAGTTCGCCGGCTCGGAAGACGAGCGACGCCGGATGCTGCGTCAGGCGCTCGACCTGGGCGCCGAGTACGTGGATGTGGAGTTCCGCGCCGGCTTTGACGATCTCGTCGCGGTCGATCATGGCCGTCGCATCGTGCTCTCGTCGCACGATTTCCACGCGATGCCAGCCGACCTCGCGACGCGGGCCAGGGCCATGCGGGCCACTGGCGCCGCGGTGGTGAAGATCGCGGGCAAGGCCTCATGCCTGTCGGATTGCCTGCCGCTGCTCGAACTGTCCCGTCACCTGAACGCCGATGGCCAGATGGTGCTGATCGCGATGGGCGAGGCCGGTCTGTCCACGCGCATTCTGGCCGGCCGCTACCACTCGGCCTGGACCTACGCCGGCAGCGTGCGCGATGTGGGTCAGTTGTCTGCCGAGACGCTCCTGGCCACCTATCGCTTCCGCAGCATCACCGAGCGCACCGCAATCTACGGGCTGACCGGTTCGCCCGTCAGCCATTCGGTATCGCCCGCCATGCACAATGCCGCCTGCGCCGCCGCGGGCATCGATGCGGTCTACCTGCCGTTGCCCGCCAGCAGCGCTGACGATTTCCTGCGATTCGCTGACGCGTTGGAGATCCGCGGCGCCAGTGTCACGATTCCGCATAAGGTGTCGCTGTTCGATCGCGCCGACGACATGGACGAGACGACGCGTCTTATTGGTGCGCTGAATACGCTGAAGAAGGATGGCGCGCGCTGGATCGGACGGAACACCGATCTGCAGGGCTTCCTCAATCCGCTGGCGAGTCGAGGCATCGATCTTCGCGGCAGGCGTGTGTCGATTCTCGGGGCGGGTGGATCGGCACGTTCGGTGGCCATTGGCGCTGGCGCGCAGGGGGC
>CADEEX010000695.1 GCA_902826465.1 uncultured Acidobacteriota bacterium | reverse complement strand
CAAGCTGGGCGTCGCCATCGTGGGGGCCGGTAACCTCGGTCTGGCACTCGCCGACTACCCCGGATTCCAGCAGGAAGGGTTCGAGATCCAGTCGCTGTTCGACAACTCGCCGGCCAAGATCGGTCAGCGATCGCGCGGCGGCATTCAGACCCACGATATCCACGACCTGAAGAAGCTGGCGCGGCGCGACGGCATCAGCATCGCCGTGCTGGCGGTTCCGGCATCGGCCGCACAGAAGGTCGTCGATCAGGTGGTCGCGGCGGGTATCAAGGCCGTGCTGAGTTTTACCCCCGGTGCACTGGTCGTTCCGCCCGATGTGAAACTGAAGAGTGTAGATTTGACCGTGTCGCTCGAAGGGCTTTCGTTCTATCTTGCGCACGGGGAATCTGATGGCAAGTAGCCGCTCGCGCGGGAACACACGTCCGAAGGCCTCGCCGGCTGCCCGACTCTCGCATGTCGACGCGCGTGGCCGCGTCACCATGGTCGACGTTGGCGACAAGGCGACCACCGCGCGCGAAGCCGTGGCCCGGGGCACGATCCGGATGTCGCGCGACGCGATCGCCCAGATTCGCAGCGGCCGCGTCAAGAAGGGCGACCCGCTGCAGGCCGCCCGCCTGGCCGGTATCATGGCCGCCAAGCAGACATCGGCGCTGATCCCGCTCTGTCATCCGTTGCCACTGTCGTCAGTCCAGGTCGAGCTACTGCCGACCAGCACCGGCTACACCATTGAAGCCACCGCGCGGACCACGGCGCAAACGGGCGTCGAGATGGAGGCGCTCACCGCCGTCGCCGTGGCAGCGCTCACCGTGTACGACATGGTGAAAGCGGTCGACAAGCGCATGGTGATCGGCGACATCATGCTCATGAAGAAGACCGGCGGAAAAAGCGGCACCTTCGAACGGTAGCGGGATGACGGCATGAACAGGCTGATCGGCGCGGTGGTTCTTGGGTGCGCACTCGCGCTGGTGGTCGTGGCGCCACCGCGAGCCCAGGCGCCACTGCGGGCGCAAGCGCCGCAACTTCCGCTCTTCGGCTACAGCATCGTCAAAACCTATCCGCACGATTCCAACGCGTTCACGCAGGGGCTCGAGATCGTCAATGGGACCTTCTACGAAGGGACGGGCCTTGTCGGGCGATCGTCTGTTCGCCGTGTGAAGGTGGAAACGGGCGAAGTGCTGCAGAAGCGCGATGTGCCGCTCCCGCACTTCGGCGAGGGCATCACGCTCTTCGGTGGAAAACTGCTGCAGCTCACCTGGCAATCGGGCGTTGCCTTCGCCTACGACCCCGCCACGTTCCGACAGCTCAACACGTTCAAATATGCGGGAGAGGGATGGGGGCTCACGCACGACCAGACCCACCTCTTCATGAGCGATGGCACCGAGTACCTGCGGGTGCTCGACCCGGCCACGTTCCGCGAGGTGCGCCGCGTCCGCGTCACCGCGGTGGGCCAGCCGGTCAAGAACCTGAACGAACTCGAGTTCGTGAAAGGCGAGGTGCTGGCCAACGTCTGGATGACCGATTACATCGCCCGCATCAACCCGACCACCGGCATCGTCAGCGGCTATCTCGACCTGCGCGGACTGGTGCGTCCCCGCGATGTGTCGCCCGATGCCGTACTGAACGGCATTGCCTACGACGACAAGGCCGACCGGCTGTTCGTGACCGGCAAGCTGTGGCCACGTATCTTCGAAATCAGAATCGTCCCCAAATAGCCGAACCGCAGAACCGAGGAACCGCGGAACCGAGGAACCG
>CADEEX010000694.1 GCA_902826465.1 uncultured Acidobacteriota bacterium | reverse complement strand
AGCCAGGGTGCCTGAGCCGCTCCCGCGTCCCTTTCATCTCCTCAAGGTCACATGGACAAACTGCAGATCAAGGGCGGCATCCCGCTCCATGGCGAGATTCGCATCTCCGGTGCCAAGAATGCCGCGCTGCCGATCCTGGCAGGGACGCTGCTGGCAAAGACGCCCGTCAGCATCGGCAACGTGCCGCACCTGCACGACGTCACCACGATGATCGAGCTGCTCGGCCGGATGGGCGTGAGCGTGACGGTTGACGAGAAGATGCGGATCGGCGTCGATGCCAACACGCTCACCGAGACGGTGGCGCCTTACGAACTGGTCAAGACGATGCGTGCCTCCATCCTCGTGCTCGGGCCCCTGCTGGCCCGGTTCGGCCACGCGGATGTTTCGCTGCCGGGCGGCTGCGCCATCGGCGCGCGTCCGGTGAACCTGCACGTGGCGGGGCTCCAGGCAATGGGAGCCGACATCCACATCGAGAACGGCTACATCCGCGCGCGCGCAAACAGGCTGCACGGCGCACGAATCGTGCTGGACACGGTAACGGTCACCGGCACGGAGAACCTCATGATGGCCGCGGCGCTCGCCGACGGCACGACGATCCTCGAGAACGCCGCGCGCGAACCCGAGGTCGTCGACCTCGCCAACTTCCTGATTGCGATGGGGGCGAAGATCCGCGATGCCGGCACCGACACGATCACGATCGACGGCGTCGAGGCCTTGGGGGGCACCCACTATGAGGTGCTGCCCGACCGCATCGAGGCGGGCACGTACCTTGTTGCCGCCGCGATCACCGGAGGCTGGATCAGGCTCAAGAACACGCGCCCTGACCATCTGGACGCCGTGCTCGCGAAGCTGCGGGAGGCCGGTGCGGACATCAAGACCGGCGACGACTGGATCGAACTCGACATGCGTGGCCGGCGCCTGCGCTCCGTGGATATCCGGACCGCTCCTTACCCTGCGTTTCCCACCGACATGCAGGCGCAGTTCGCAGCGCTCAACTCCGTGGGCGAGGGCGTCGCGACGGTGATCGAAACCATCTTCGAGAACCGCTTCATGCACATGCTCGAGATGCGGCGCCTCGGCGCCGAGATCCGCATCGAGGGCAACACCGCCATCATCAAGGGCGTGCCGAAGCTCACGGCCGCGCCCGTCATGGCCACGGACCTCAGGGCATCCGCCAGCCTGGTTCTGGCGGGGCTGGTCGCCGACGGCACGACGGAAATCGACCGGATCTACCACATCGATCGCGGCTACGAGCGCATCGAGGAGAAGCTCGAGCAGCTTGGCGCGCAGATCCGGAGGATCGTGCCGAAGGGTCGTCGGGCAACCGACTGAGGACCCGGGAGTTCCCGGCGGCGTCGTCTATCCCACCGGATTGGGGCGCTCTTCGACAACGGTCGACAGCGACAGCGGGCGGCCCCCGCGCAGGACGCGGATGCTCATCGGCGTGCCGGGCGGGGTGCTGGCGACGCGGTTGAGTCCCTCCCGCATGCCGTGGACGGCCACCTCGTTCAAGTGGGTAATGACATCGCCCACCCGCAGGCCGGCCTTCGCGGCGGCGCTGCCGGCATCCACTTCCAGCAGTTCCACGCCCGCGCCCGGAGGCAGCCCCAGCGAGGCGGCCAGCGCCGGGGACACCTCGCGCGGATTCACTCCGAGCCAGCCGCGGCGCACGCG
Organism: uncultured Acidobacteriota bacterium; assembly: GCA_902826465.1. Classification (GTDB taxonomy): domain Bacteria; phylum Acidobacteriota; class Vicinamibacteria; order Vicinamibacterales; family CAVVIG01; genus CADEEX01. The sequence continues at coordinate 83 of CADEEX010000694.1, read as the reverse complement.
CCCGAACTCCACGATCTGCTGCATGACGCCCCGGACCAGGTTCACCGGGATGGCGAAGCCGATGCCTTCGCTCTCGAGCGAGC
>CADEEX010000693.1 GCA_902826465.1 uncultured Acidobacteriota bacterium | reverse complement strand
GGTCGGGTGCAAGGGCGGTGACCACGTGCTCAACCCCGTCCACGACCTGTCGCCGCCGTCGTTTCTTGCCGTGCTTCTTCAGTCCGCGAATCCCGACGTAGTCCTCGAAAGTCGCCTTCTTGTACCGCAAGTGGGCGAGTTCCATGGGCACGACGACGCCATCCACAATCATGGCGGAGCCCAGGCCGGTTCCCAGGCCCAGAAAGAGCATCTTGCCGCGCGTGTAGCTACCCAAGGCTTGCATGGCCGCATCATTGAGGACTTTGACTGGACGCTTGAACGCGGCTGCGAAATCAAAACCGACCCAGCCCGGCCCGAGGTTGTGCGGTTCCAACACGGGTCGCCCGTGGACCACGAGTCCCGGATAGCCGAGCGACACCACGTCATACTTCCAATCCCCTGCGAGTTTCTTGACGGCAGAGACCATCGCCTTGGCCGTGAGCGTCGGTCCGGAGGAGAATTCCCGATGAGTTGGTTTTCCAGTAGCGAGAATTTTGACGTGAGTTCCGCCTATATCGATCGCAAGTACATTCATCAGTAGATTTCCAGATGTTCAAGCGGTCTGGTTGAAGGCGGCGCTCTTGGACGCGATCACTGCCATAGGGTCCGTACCGTCAGCCGGCATCGCTACGTGGCCCTTGGAATTGACGGATCAATTCTCACTTGAAAATCTTTACCCTCCCATCCCTCCTGCCACAGAAATGTGAAGACGATACGCGCGCCAGCCTCGAGCTGGTGCGACGGCAGATCTCCGAACCAGCAACCGAAACCCGCATCACGTGTGTCGAGGTCATTCGCCGTCGCCCATCCATCAAAGCTCCAATGAACCGTCGCCGCCTTCTCGGTGATAATGCGTAACGCTTTGCCTTGGGCGATCCGCTGCGGCTGGTGAGCGCACGACCACATTTCGATCTGGCTCCCCGTCCCGGTCTTGGCGTAGCGCTGATACACCGGCTCGATGCGGTCAAAACAAACCCCATCTTTGCGACTTCGCACGAGCGTCACATATTCCGCGTGCGCCCAGCACAGCGGCATGGCCGAGCCGGTCGGGCCACCGCGCTTCATTTTTCCTTCTGGCAAATCGTCCGCGTCCCAGACCTGTTCCGGCAACATGCTGCCGACGTTGGCGAAGCGTTCCATCGCTTCGATATACGGCAACGGATCGCGTGCGGCAGCCAGCTCATAATGACCACGTTCGCCCGTCAGCAGGGGCCAGCAACGACCTTCACCCGTCCCGTCGTAGCCGCTGCCGTCGGCCTTCTCGCCATAGCCATCGTGGTTGTAGCGCCGCCAGCACGGCCCTTGAGGGAGATCGCGTTTGAGCACGTGATCGATCACGGCTAGAGAATCGACGATCGCTGGATCATCCGCTGCACGAATCCCAAGGCGGACAAGGTGAAGAAAATCGCCCCCGACGACGTTACGTGCTGGATAGGTGCCGCCGCCGTTGGCGACATGCATCTCAGCCCGATCCGGGTCAGGCCACGCCAGGGCGTGTTTCGGATCGGCGGGCGTAATGCGCACATAGTGTCGCGGTCGGCCATCCATGAGCTCGCCGCGGGTCGTGACCATCCATTCCTCAAGGTGCGCCGAAAGCCAGTCCGCGTAATCCAACAAGAAGTCTGCCGCGAGTGAGCCCATTCTGCTGCCCGCGAATTCCGCCGCACACACGACACTGGCGATGATGGTCGCCAGCGTGGACGGCGAGTATCCGGCCGCCTCCTCCCAACGTTCCTGCGACGTCACCGGTCCGTGCAGG
>CADEEX010000692.1 GCA_902826465.1 uncultured Acidobacteriota bacterium | reverse complement strand
GGCGCAGCGCGGTCCCGCTGTCCCAGCGACTTGTCAACTTGACAAGCGTCAACCGCGGTACTGCGCTTCCACCTAGCATGAAGACGCTGACGGGCCATGGCTCATCGGCCATTCTGTTCATGTCAACGGCCAAGCTCCTTCCACGGCCCCGCCGCACCGCGGCGGCTATGCTGTTCGTCTGGCTGTTCGCGACCTTCGCGAGCTGGGCCAACGCCTGCCTCGTGCAGCCGCTTGCGGCCGCGGAGGGCCGGTCTGATCACCACCTGCGGATCGACGCCGGTGCCGATGTCCGGGCGCACCACGCGGCGGCGGACGCCGGAGCGGAAGACGATCGGGACGCCGGCTTGCAGTCCTGCATCAGCTTCTGCGACTTGGAGCAGAGCATCGTGGCGAAGGCGCAGCCCACGAAGGCGGATGGCTACGCCGACTCTGGCATGCCGCCGCCTGCCGCTTCGGGCAGTTGGCCGGCGCAGACGCTCGATCGGGTCAAGTCCCGCTGGCGTCCGCGTGCAGCGCCCCCGCCACCGGGTCTGCCAGTCGCCATCGCGTTCCTGCGGCTGACGCGCTAGCTCCTCCGCCGGGCTGGTGCGCGTGGCTGTGCCCGCGCCGTTGCCGGCCCGTCACGCGTTGCCTGCCCGGCTTGCCGCCACCGCGGGCTCCTTCCCCCTCATGAGCCGTCCTGCGGCGGCAATTCGCTCACGTTCACCACTGGAGATGTAATGGATGCCTCCCTCCCTGCGGGGATTCAAACCGGAGCGCGCTTATGAGCGTGCTGTTCGAGAGGGCTGTTTTGCTCGGCAAGCAAAGTGGACCCTCGAATGGCTACGGCATCGAAGTGCCCAGGGCGTGATAGACCACGGTCTTCACAAACGCCATCGAGGATCCGACATGAATCGTAATACTGGCATGAGCGCAGGGCAAATCATCGGCACCGTCGACGGCCAACAGGTGGTGGGCTTGGACATCGCCAAGAGCGTGTTCCAGCTTCACACCGTGGACATGAGCAGCGGGGAGATCACCAACGTGCAGCTCAAGCGCGCGAAGGTGCTGGAGTATTTTGCGAACAAGGCGAAGTGCCTGATCGGCATCGAGGCGTGCGGCGGCGCGCATCACTGGGCGCGCAGGCTCACGGCGCAAGGGCACAGCGTGCGCCTGATCCACGCCAAGGCGGTCAGGCCGTTCGTGAACGGCAACAAGACCGACGTGGCCGATGCGCGAGCCATCTGGCTGGCGATCCAGCAGCCGGGGACGAAGTTTGTGGGCATCAAATCACTGGAGCAACAAGCCACGCTGGTGCTGCATCGCCAACGTGAATTGCTCATGAAGATGAAGACGATGCAGAGCAACGCGTTGCGTGGGTTGTTGTATGAATTCGGGGCGACCTTTGCGCGTGGCAAGAACGCCTTGTTCAGCCAGATCGAAGCCGCGCTGGAGGCGCTGACCCGGGACCTGCCGCAGTACGTGGCAGACAGCCTGCGCGAGCAGGTTCAGCGCGTCAAGCAGCTGGCCGAGGACATCTTGGCTATCGAAGCGCGGCTGAGGCAGCGCCTGCGCGCCGATGCCGGCCTGGGGCGCGGCGCCAAGATTCCGGGCGTGGGGCTGCTCACGGCCACAGCGGCCATTGCCACGATGGGCCAGGCCAGCGCGTTCAAGTCCGGGCGCGAGTTCTGTGCCTGGGTGGGTTTGGTTCCGCGGCAAAGCGGCACGGGCGGCAAGGTCAAGTTGCTGGGCATCTCCAAGCGGGGCGACAACTACTTGCGTA
>CADEEX010000691.1 GCA_902826465.1 uncultured Acidobacteriota bacterium | reverse complement strand
TCGCGTGGTCACCGACGTTGCGGCCACGCAAACGCAGGGCTCTGCCGGCATGTACGGCTGGCTCGGCATCTACGGCACCAACTTCTGGGTCGATCCCAAAGAGAAGCTCGTCGCCATCGTCATGGTGCAGCGCTACCCGGGATCGACCGTGGCCAACGGCTTCCAGCCGCTCGTCTATCAGGCGCTCACTCGATAGCACGCCACCGCTCGCACTTCTCCTGAGGTGTCGAGCGCCTGCTGCCGGGAAGCTGGAGGCGTCGCAGGGGGGCCCGCTATCCGCCGTGACCTGTGGAAACGATCTTCGCGATTGTCGTCGGAGATTCGTCTTCGATTACGACTTTCGCGGCTTCAGCCGACGATTGCGGCGGAGAGACAAGGGAGGCGGTTGCCTCATCGAGCGGCCAGCGCTCGCGTGCCGTGTCGAGTTGCTGCTCGTCGGTCAGATCAAGTCTGAGCGGAGTCAATGAAATCCAGTTCTGCTCCACCGCCCACCGATCCGTTCCCTCGTCGGCGCCGTCGATTGGCGTCACCGTGAACCAATAAAGCTCGCGCCCCTGCGGGTCGGTGGTCGGCACCACGAGGCCGTCGTACCGGCGCACCGAGGTGCGTGTCCACAGCAGCCCGCGTGGTTCACGCGGAAAATTGACGTTGACCAACGGCACGACGGCGTCGTGTATCAGCGTCTGCATGACGCGACGAATCCACGGTTTATAGCGATCGAAGTTCGGTTCGATGCCAGCAGGAGCGCTGAGGGCCACGCCGCGCAGGCCGAGCAGTGCCGCCTGTTTCGCCGCCGCCAGGGTACCGGAGTGCCACAGCGAATTCCCGAGATTCAGCCCCATGTTGAGTCCCGACAACACGAGGTCCACCTTGTCCCAGTGATACGCGCCGAGCGACACGCAGTCGGCTGGCGTGCCGTTGACGCGGTACGCCGAGATGTTGCCGGCAATGCGCGTCGGGCGGTAGGACAGCGGCCGGGACGCGGTGATGGCGTGGCCCATGGACGACCGCTCGGCGTCTGGCGCCACGACACGCACTGTTCCAAATTCCGACGCGACTTCGGCGAGCGTCGCGATGCCGGGACTGTAAACGCCATCGTCATTCGATACCAGGATGCGCACGGGGCAGTTAGTGCAAACCGGCGGCCACGCAGGTGGCGACTGTGATGGAACTCATGAGTAAGCGGCCGGCCTCATCGGTCCGTTTCTTGAAAGGGCCCACTCAGGTGTATGGATGAGAATCGCGCTACTCCACAACGAGGAAGCCGGCGCCGGCGCCGAGCAGAGTCAGATTCGCGAAGCGATCGAGCGTCACGGTCACGAGATCGTTCGCGTTGTCGACAACAAGAAACACCTGCCGCGATTGCTCGACGACAACGCCGACCTGGTCGTCGTCGCCGGCGGCGACGGTACTGTGGCGGCGGCCGCGCGAGTGCTGGCCAGACAGGGCCTGCTCATGACCATTTTGCCCCTCGGAACAGCCAACAACGTGGCGAGCAATCTCGGGCTGGATGGAGATCTCGACCAGTTGATCCAGCGATGGGACCGTGGCCGCCGACGGCCATTCGATCTCGGCATCTGCTCCGGATCGTGGGGCGAGACCACGTTCCTCGAATCGGTCGGCTGTGGCTTGATCGCGACTGGCATCTCGGCGATGCAGGCGCAGGCGCCTGATGCCAACGAGCGCCCCGCAGCCAGAATCTCCCGCGCGGTCCGGAACTACCGAGAGGTGCTCTCAACCCTCAACGCGAATTCTCTGCTGACCGT
>CADEEX010000690.1 GCA_902826465.1 uncultured Acidobacteriota bacterium | reverse complement strand
CGCATCGGGGCGATTGCCGACCTGCCGGTCGATCAGCCGCACACCGCCGACGGGCGCCGCGTCGTCCTCGAAGGCGGCGGCATCGACGTGAACGGTCAGGGACGCCTGCTCGTCACCGAGGAGTGGCTCCTCAGCGACACCCAGATCCGCAATCCCGGCTTCACCCGCACAGACTACGAATGCGTCTTCGCAGACTGGCTGGGCGCGCGTGAGACCATCTGGCTAGGCGAGGGCTGCGTCGGCGACGACACGCATGGCCATGTTGACGACATCGCACGCTTCGTCGCCCCGAACGTCGTTGTCCTCGCGGTCGAAGACGATCCGGCCGACGACAACCACGAGCGGTCGGTCGACAACATCCGTCGGCTCGCGTCCGCCTCGAAGGCGTCTGGCGGCCCGGCACTCGAAGTGATCCATCTGCCGTATCCGCGCGCGGTGATGATGAACGGCGAGCGGCTGCCGGCGAGCTACGCGAACTTCTACATCGCGAACGACGTCGTCATCGTGCCGACGTTCAACGACGCCAACGACCGCATTGCACTCGACCTGCTCGCCCGCGCCATGCCGTCGCGCACGGTGGTCGGCATCCATGCCGTCGACCTGGTCTGGGGGCTGGGTACGCTGCACTGCCTGACGCAGCAGGAACCGCTCGGTCGGCGTGTAGAGACTTAAGACTTAAGACTTAGGCGCTGAGCCCTGAGCCGTTCGCCTTGAGCCCTACGACAGCGGCCTGTCACCCGACATGGTGGCCGCGTATTCGTACAACCGCCGATCAAGGCGTTTGAGATCGTCCGGTTCGAGGCGATCCTTGCCGTGGCGCGGTTCCATGATGTCGTCGGCGGTCAGGTGATCGCGCATCAGCCCGCGACGACCATGCGCCTTCGAGCGCAACAGGTAGTGTCCCACTTCGTGCGCGATGCTCCGACCAAGGGCGCGAGAGATGAACTGCCGTCTGACGGACGCTGGCAGCAGGCGCAACGGCGTGCCGGACCACGATGACGCCTCCATCAGTTGCTGCGCCGCCCTCGTCGACACGGTGATGGTCGGCGCTGGTTGGTCGTTGACGAACTGAATCCAGCCGAGACCGCGTGGTTCGTCGTGTTGCAGCAGGCGGTCGGTCACCACCAGATCGAGTTGATCGACTTCGATGGTGCGCTGGATGGCGCCGGCCTTCCCGAACCCGACATCCACATAGGGACGCCAGATGTCACGGGCCATCGCGGTGGCCTCGATCAGGAGTTGGGCGTCGGCCGATTCCTGACGCTCAACATGCACCACGACCAGCAGCTTCGGCCGCGCGACATCACCGACGGGGATCCCGAGTGTGGCGTGCAGGAGCCAGGCCACGGTCACAAGCATCTGCATGGGCACAATGGCGGTATGGTCCCGACCCGGCCCGGCGCGACCAAGGGGGTTGGTACCAGCGATGGCTTCCCTGTGACGAATGGCGTTCGGCCGGTGACGAACGCGGGCCGCACCGCCTGGCCGCGCGTAACGCCTTCTTGACCAGCGGCGGCGGATTGCCGATAGTCCCTAGGTGACTTCGCGTGGGCGCGTCTCGATGCCCCTGCTGCTCGCCATCGCCACCGCCTTTGGCGTCTCGTCGAGCGTCCAGTCGGGTTCCCGGTCGAGCTGCGCGAGCGCCCCGAGTAAACGGCGCTCAGCCAGCTCCGCTTCGACGCCCTCCTCCGGACTCGGCTCGTCGCTCGTCCGCGTCGAGTCGAAATCCTCGGCCGTGGCGCGAACCGGCGAGCGCGCGCGGCGTCGC
>CADEEX010000689.1 GCA_902826465.1 uncultured Acidobacteriota bacterium | reverse complement strand
CGCCTGACCGAGATTGCCTGCGACATGCCGTTGGACGTTGCCCATGCCGAGCTGACGCGCGGTGCGATCAACGCTGCGGCGCTCGCTGCGTTTTTCGACCGGCGCAAGTTTGGGCCGATGCTGCGCCGGCAGGCGGAGCGGCTGGCCGCAGGATAGTGTTGTTTACTCTAGACCCGGCTGGATCTTAAGCCAATAGCGGCCGACGACTTCGCTATGCGCTGGCGACACGCCACGAACTAACAGATTGTAGTCACCGGCCTCAAGTTCACGGGCGCGCACGACAAAGGTAAGCGGGTTTGGGGGTGACGGCGACTGCAAGTCGGAATGCCAGATAGGTTGTTCGCCAACACGCCGCACGATCTCGAGCTCATACTCTAAGTACTGTGGTGTGGCGGGCGCGAGACCGTTGCTGCAGGCTAGCGCAAGGCTGCCGTCATCGCAGGTGAGAGTGACGACGTCTGGCTGCAAGACGAGATGGTCAGGGATGTCGTTCAATGCCAGCTTGATGTCAGGCGCATTGCTGCCGCGATAGCGAGCCAGACTCACAACCTGTGTGGTCGTGCTCAGCTGCGTCTCCTGCGCTGAATGCTTGAGCCCCTCCTGCTCACCAGCCCACCAAGCCAGACTGCCAACCATTGCCATCGCGGCGAGCGATGCTGCCAACGTCATGCCCGACGCGCGCTTCGGCCTTGGATCCGGCGCGCGGGCCGCGGTTGTTAGCCAGCCGCGCTGTTCCGCCAGCAACATGCCGCGACGCATCTTGCGATCTGCGTCCAAGTTTGCCGCAGCCTCCGGGTTGCCGACGATCCATGCTTCGAACTCTGCCCGTTCTTCATCGGACATAATGCCGCCTTGGTAGCGATCCATTCTTAATTCTAGATCGACGGTGGCCATTTTCGCAGGGTTGTCCTTAGGGGAGAGGCACATAGGATGTGTGTGTCGTCAGCCGCCGAGACCTCTCAGAAACCAGGGCAGCAGCAATACTGGCAGGACCAACCCATGGACCCCGGGCAGCAAGCCCAAGCGCGGTCCGTCGCGTTCAACGAGCAGTTTAAACCGGTTCCGGGCTCGGAACAGCACGCGATCGAAGTGCATGTGCGTGAGCCCCAGTTCGCGACAAACGGTCGGTTTGTCGGCGCCGTCGATGTAGTGCCGCATCAGGATGATTCGATCCCGCTCGTGGGGCAGCTCTTCCAGCAAGCTCACAATTGCGCGCGCGAACTGCTCGTCGTCTGGCTCGGGTGATTCCAGGCCTTCTTCGAGCGCGCGTTCCGCAACCAGATCCGAGTCCACGACAGTCTTCTGCCGGAAGGACTTGCGCAGGAAATTGAGCTGCAGCATCCGCGCGGTCTGCGCCGCATAGGCCACGATCTTGTCCGGCTCGTTGATCGTACGCCCGCGGAGCGCCTCGATGACCACTCGCAGGGTATCCTGGACCAGATCCTCGACATCGATGTAACGACTGAAGCGGCCATAGCTCAGCAACGCTACCAAGCCAGGCCGCAGTGCTGCGACGACCGCCGCTTCCGCAGCACGGTCGCCGTTGAGGGCTTGAGACGCGAGGCCGGGCAGGTCGCTCACAGCCGTCCACTCGTAAAGTTTGCGCGATTAGGGCGGGCAATCCAGGGCCGCCAGCGCGTCGCCACAGGATGCCTCAGTGCCCAACGCCGACATTTGGCGCAGGAACTCGACATGGACCCATGGATACGGCGAGCTTTCAGTTCGTTTACTCCGGCAAAACAAAATCGCCTTGATTTGGCGCGCGTCGCATTT
>CADEEX010000688.1 GCA_902826465.1 uncultured Acidobacteriota bacterium | reverse complement strand
CGTGCTGCTGCACGAACTGATGCATCTGAAGCGGATGGACCATTCGCCGAGATTCTGGAAGCTGGTAGCGGCGGTGTGTCCGGCGTTCAAGGAAGCGCGCGACTGGCTGCGCCAGCATCAGTCGTTGCTCGATTCACGGGCGTAGCGATTCAGAAGCGCGCGCCGAGCCGCTGCAGTTGCTCGATCAGGTCGTCGTAGTCGCGCAGGGCGAGTGCTCGAGGGGCGAGGGCGGCCCCCAGCCGTGCTGCGGCGGCGCCTCCGAGCCATAGTTCGATGTCCCGTGGCAGGCCCGCCGCAATTGCCCGGACCTCACGCTCAACGGCGACACGGGCCTCGCCCACGGCCGTCACACCGAGCACCACGGCGTCGGTGTCGATGTGGCCGACCAGTCGCACGATCTCATCCGCGGGCAGGTTCGGCCCCAGATACACCACGCCGAGGCCGCCGCTGGCAGCAAGCGCGGCGGCGCCAAGTGCGCCGAGCTCGTGAAGCTCTGACGACGGCGTGGCAAAGACGATGCGCGTCGTCGTGTCTGTGCGGCCGTGGCCGCGGAGCAGTGATCCCAGAACGCCACGGACCACTGCCGACAGCAGATGCTCGTGTGCGACGCTGGCGCGTCCAGCGCTCCAGCGATCGCCCATCGTGCGCAATGTCGGCAGAATGACATCCTGCAGAAGCGCTCGCGGTCCAAGCAGGGTGGCCGCGCGCCCGAGTTCCGACTCGATGAATGCCGCGTCGAACCGATCGACGGCGTCAATCAGTGTGTGGACGTCGATCACGCTGGCGATGACGCGCCGACTGAGGGTGTCGGCCGTCTCGGTCGGCGCGGCAGCGTCGCGCAGCTCGCGAGGATCGAATCTGGCGGCACGACCGATGGCGTGCCCGTTCGCGACCGCATCGCGGAGCAGCCGCAGCCGCTGCACATCGGCGTCGCTGTACAGGCGCCCTCGTTCGTCGCGACGTGGGTGCACGGCGTCGTAGCGACGCTCCCACGCGCGCAGCGTGTCGATGCCGAGGCCGGTCATTTTTGAGACGGTGCGGATCGGGTACTTCATCGCAGTGGGTGCACTCATGCCCAGCGAGTCTCAGCGTCCGACGGCCGCGAAGACCAGCGCCGAGGCCAGGGCCGTGGCGAAGGTGCCCCAGGCGATATCCGCAACCGTGACCGCGGCTGGCCACGCCGCCAGCGTCGAATAGTTGGTGAGGTCGTAGACGCCGTAGACGACCAGACCGAGTACCGCGCCAAGGGCGGCAGCGGAGCCGACGCTCTGCGCGCGCGGCACCACCAGCACGCCGACACCGAGGCCAAGCAGGAGGTAGATCATCCACACCACCGACCAGACCGGCGCCATGCCTCCGTCCGCCATTCTGGCGATCGGTGCCAGTTGCCTGCGGTAGAACTCCTTCATGACCAGGCCGAGCCAGAGTCCATCGAGCACGATGAATGTCACAAAACCGATGAGCGTGTTCTTCAGCATGACAGTGGCTTTCGGAATCGATAGTGCGCAACGACCCATTCGTTGCCGTCATTGAAGGCGAAGAGCTCGGAACAGGCCATGAAGAAGATGCGCCAGCGGGCGCGCCATTGGCGCACACTCGAGGCGCCATACGCGCGCGTCAGGGCGCCATTCACCTCGGTGCGATGCGCGTCCATATTGTGAAGCCACGCATCGCAGGTGCGCGCGTAGTGCACGCCGTTGACCCGCCACTGCGCGTCGAGTTCGAGATCAGCGCGGAATGACGGCAGGAGGTCTTCGCTCGGCATGGTCCCGC
>CADEEX010000687.1 GCA_902826465.1 uncultured Acidobacteriota bacterium | reverse complement strand
ACGTCGACATCGCGCCGCAACTGCAGTGGAAGATCGAGTACCGCGGCGACTTCTCGGACGTCGACTACTTCGCCAAGGACGACGGCACCTTCACCAGTACTCAGCAGTCCGTCGGCTTCGGCTTCACCTACTTCTTCAGCTCGAAGCAGTAGCGTCCCGCTCGCTCGACCCTCCGCGCGGTCGCCGGGACGCATGTTCCCGGCGGCCGCGCGTCTTTGTTTCTCCTCCTGGAGGCTGAGATGCTGCCGCGCCGTCAGTTCTGGTCACCGCGCCGGGAGCGCGTCCCGCTGTTTGCGCGGTCAGATGATACGATTCGGCGGACGGTCCAGCAGGCCTTCGCCGCCCGTCTGACAGTGATGACCAATCCTTCTCAGTCCCAGTCGTCGCCGCTCGATGCCGCGCAACAGGCGCGCGCCGCGCGGGCGGCGCGGCTCGACGCGGCGCGTCGCGAACTGGCCACCGCCTCCGGGCGTGGTGACGGTGGACGCCACGCCATGCGGCAGTACTCCCACCGCATGGACGCGCTGATTCAGCAGTTGTTCGCCGAGGCTGGCGTCGCCTCGCAACCGGTGGCCGTCTTTGCGCTCGGCGGTTACGGCCGTCGCGAACTCTGTCTGCACTCTGACGTCGATCTCTTGATTCTCTTTTCTGCGGCCATTGGTCCCGCGGAAGAGAAGTTCCTGCACGCGTTTCTCAATCCCCTCTGGGACTTCGGGCTGACCATCGGCCATCACGTGCGGGAAGTGCACGAGGGGGCCGGTCTCGAGAACGACAACGCCGAATTTCAGCTGGCGCTGACCGATGCCCGGCCGGTGGTCGGCGATGCGACGCTGCTCGATCAATTCGTCGGTGCGTCGGACATGGCCAGAACGGCGACGCGCACCCTCGACGCCTTGAAGGCGCTGATCACCGAACGTCACGCGCGGTTCAACGACACGCTGTACCAGCTCGAACCCGACGTGAAGGAGTCGCCAGGCGGGTTGCGCGACCTGTTCGGCGCTCAGACCATTGCGATGCTCACCGACCCGGCGTTGCTGGCGCAGGGGGGCTCAGGCGCGCGGGCGCTCGAAGATGCCGAAGAGTTCCTGCTGCGAGTCCGCTCGATTCTGCATCTTGAAACCAAGCGTCACCACAACATCCTCAGCCACGAACTGCAGGAGCGGGCCGCCGAGATTCTGGGCTACCCCGGGCAGACGCCTCAGCAGCGTGTCGAGCGGTTCATGGGCGACTACTTCCGCCATGCCCGGGCCATCGACCGCTCGCTGCGCTGGGCGCTGCGGGCCGCGCCGCTGCCGGTGGGCCGCAACGTGGTGCGCGCCGCCGACGGAATGCGTTTCGTGGATGGGCGCGAAGCGGCCGAGCGGCCGGAGACGTGGCTGATCCTGTTCCAGAATGCGATCGATGCGGGCTGTCCGGTCTCAGACGAGGCGCTGACGCAGTTGCAGCAGAATGCCGGACGCTACCGCGCGGAAGACTTCTTCCCGACGCCACGACATCGCGATGCGCTGCTGCACTTCCTGAAGCCCAGGCCCGGGCTCTATGCGCGGCTGTCGGAAATGCACGACTGCGGTCTGCTCGGGCAGATGATCCCCGAGTTCAAGGCCATCAACTGTCGTGTCGTGCGCGACTTCTATCACAAGTACACCGTCGACGAACACACGCTGCTGACGATTCGAAATCTCGAACGCCTCACCGAACCCTCGCGCCCGGAGCGGGGACGTTTCGCCCGTCTCCTGGCCGAGCTCGAGCGCCCCGAACTGCTCGTGCTCTCCTT
>CADEEX010000686.1 GCA_902826465.1 uncultured Acidobacteriota bacterium | reverse complement strand
GCCGTTCCACTCGGGCAACTCGCCGACGTGAAAGTGACCACCGGCCCGCCGATGATCAAGGACGAGAACGGCGTGCTCGTCGGGTACGTGTTTGCCGACATCGATGCGTCGAAGCGCGATCTCGGAGGTTGGGTCAACGACGCGAAGAAGGTCGTCGATCAGCAACTGTCACTGCCGGCGGGCTATCGACTCCAATGGACGGGCCAATACGAATTCATGGCGGAGATGCAGGCACGCATGGCGTGGGTGGTGCCGCTGACGCTGCTGCTCGTCGTCTATCTGTTGCGCCGCGGCATGCGCGGGTGGGCGCAAACCGGCCTCGTCCTGACGAGCTTGCCGTTTGCGCTGATCGGCAGCGTTTGGCTGCTCCACACGCAGAGCTACAACGTGTCGACAGCGGTGTGGGTCGGTCTCATCGCCGTGATCGGCCTCGCGTGTGAGACCGGCATCCTGATGGTCGAGTTTCTCGATCAAGCGGTGGCAGCTCGCCAAGGGACGCAGCCGTCCTTTGACCGGAGTGACGTGAATGCGGCGGTCGTCGAAGGCGCATCCGCGCGCGTACGCCCGATCGTGATGTCGGTCGCGAGCACCGTGATCGGGCTCTTGCCTCTGCTCTGGGAAGCAGGTCCTGGCGCGGATGTCGCTGCGCGCATCGCGGCTCCCGTGGTGGGCGGTTTGGTCTCGTGTTTGGTGCTGACTCTGCTCGTGCTCCCCGCGGCTTACACCATGTGGCGCCGGCACCAGGTGAAAGTCGGGATGGCACCATCGCCGCTCGCGGCCGCCGATCCCGCGTTGTCTCCAGCGGCATCGCCGCTCACGCCGGCGACGTCTCCAGGTACCGCGTGAATCGCCTGAAGCTCGCCGAGCTGACGTCCGGAGTCGGCGCGCTCGTGGTCGGCGTCGGCCTTGGAGCCCTATTTCCGCACTGGTTCGGCCCCACAGCGGGATTGATCGCATTCGCTGGTCTATCTCTACATGCGTTCGGGATGTGGGACAAGCATCGATTGGAGGCAGTCGGCCCCGCAGAGAATCCGCGGTGGGTCGTGGCGTTGTACTGGGTGTGCTGGCTTCTCCTCGCGGTCGCCCTGGCGATGCTGCTCTTCTGGAATCGTTCATGAGGAAATGAGCAATGGCTGCAGTCACGTCGGCCCCGCTTTCCCCGGCACCCGCGGCCAACGCGAACGGTGCCGTGCCGCGTCCCCAGGAGGGCCTTTCCTCCACTGAGGCCCAGAGACGATTGGCCGAGTTCGGTCCGAATGAAATTCGTCGCGATCAGAAGACCACTCGTTTCACGCTGCTGATCCGTCAGTTTGCGAGCCCGGTCATCTGGCTCCTGCTCGGCGCCAGCGTCCTGTCCGCGGCCCTCGGCGAACTGCTCGATGCTGCAGCGATCGGCGCGATCGTCGTCGTCAACGCGGTGATCGGATTCCTCCAGGAACACCGGGCGGAGCGTGCGGTCATGGCGCTGCGATCGATGACGGCACCGCGCGCCCGGGTCATGCGAGACGGCCGCAGCGCCATGGTGTCAGCGGACAACATCGTTCCCGGTGATCTCCTGGTACTCGAGGCGGGCGACGTCGCCGCCGCTGACGCACGGCTGCACATCGCCCACGCATTGACGGCGAACGAAGCCTCCTTGACCGGGGAAAGCGCACCGGTCGACAAACAGACAGCGCCGACGACGCTTGACACACCACTGGCGGAACGTCACGACTTCGTGTTCATGGGCACGTCCATCGCGACCGGCACCGGCCTCGCTGAGGTCGTCGCGACAGGGA
>CADEEX010000685.1 GCA_902826465.1 uncultured Acidobacteriota bacterium | reverse complement strand
TCGAAGCACCGCGCCGCTGCGCTGCGCCAGGCGCTGAGCCAATTCCATATCTCTGCGTTCGTCGCCCACGAGACAATTGATCCGGGCGAGCTGTGGCAGCGAGAAATTGAGAAGGCGTTGCTCACGATGGACGCTCTGGCGGCTATCGTCACACCAGACTTTCACGGCAGCAACTGGACGGACCAGGAGATCGGCTTCGCTCTCGGCCGCGACGTTTACGTCTTACCGATTCGCAAGGGCAAAGACCCGTATGGGTTCATCGGCGAGGTGCAGGGCCTCCAGGGTGAGGGCAAATATGTTCCGGCGGTGGCCGACGAAGTGTTCCAGGCACTGACGCGACACCAGAAGACGCGCGAGCGCATGCACGAAGTGCTCGTCAAGGCGTTTGAGGAGAGCGCGGCGGGCTATCAGGCCGTCGGGACATTCAAGCTGATTGAGCGGGCGGGAACACTTTCGAAACCTCTACTGCAACGGCTGGAAGCGGCGGCAACGAACAACCGCAATGTCGCGTCGATCTCGGCGCGCGTGACACAGATGGCTTCGTCGCGCTGAACCGGTTCAGCGCCATCGGCCAGGCGCGACCGTCTTCACTGGCAGCGCTGGGGCCAAGGCATGGACTCACGGTTGCTCTTGATTTCGCTCTCGAGCACCTCCACCCTCGGGCCTTCGATGTTCTCCGGAATGACGTCTACGGTGATCGCTGCAAGGCAGCTGCTGCGTCCGCCGGCCGTACTAGATCTGTCTGTGGTGTCATGGAGCTATGCCTTGGACGCGGACGGTGTGACGCCCTTGGCGTAGTGCGCCTTGATGGCGTCTGAGATGTTGGCCAGGAGCGGCTTGAAGCCGTCGAAATTGATCTTGGCACCTCCCGCGGCGATCACATCCTTCGCGAACGCGCTCTTGCCGTATTGGGTGGTGTCGTCGATCTTATTGGCTGAGGAAAAGCTCTTGCCGTTCAAGGTCGTTGCCTTCGTTGCCGCGTCGAACAGGTCCTCGATCTCTGTTGGCGCTGCGTTCGGACCGAATGGAGTGGGCACAGCGTAGAGGTTCTTGAAGACGTGGACGAACGGTTCGGCTCCATTCGTCTTGACCTTGAACTCGCCCTTGATCCTGTTGCGCAGCTCGACCCCGCCGCTGTCGTTGTCGTAGACAATGATGACCGGCTCGACCAAGCCTGGGCCAAAGTGCGTCGTCTCCTTCTTGTACTTTGACATGAAGGTCGTGAGCGCCGAGAACCCGCCCGAGCCCAAGTCAAGCAGTCGCGTGGTGCTCGACTTGGGATGCTTGTAGAGCCTAATCTTCGGCACGACCCTCTGCTTGGTGATTGCCGCCAATTCCGGGAAGTCGACTGCCAAACGGCGAATTGCAAACCGCAGGTACACGTTGTCGCTGTCGCCCTCACAGAGAATCACGGGCCTTTGGGCGTCATAGAACGTGGTGTACATCAGGAACTGGCGATAGACCGCTTCACGCGACGAGAACTCTTCGTCCGGCGGCTTGGGTGTGACATTCCGGTATGGGCGCTTCTGCCCTTTCGGGGCCTTGGCGAGTCTGGCGTTGAATACGTCGATGCTGTCGACGAAACCGAGCATGCCGTGCAGCTCGTTGCGTGTGCCGGGTCGCTTCTCGAGGACCGGTTTGCCGTCCTTAACCACCGTGCCGAGGATCTCGAACTGCCCCTTGGTCACCAGCTTGTGAACCATCGCCCGGACGTTGTGGCGGTATCGCCATCGAACGCCGATCTTCTTGTTCACGGTGAGGCCGGTCACTTCCTGCCGTGACCGCCGGTACATGAATC
>CADEEX010000684.1 GCA_902826465.1 uncultured Acidobacteriota bacterium | reverse complement strand
ATGTCGCTCGAAGAGGCACACGCGCAGTCGCACGTCGTCAAGGACCGGTTGATGGCGGAGTACCCGCAGATCGCGGACGCCGTGATTCATCTCGAACCGCCTCCGCCCGCCCAATAACTTCCTTACAAACCGAACAACTGTCGAGCCCTCTCGGTAAGATGTCGAGCGATGCGCGCGGCTGCGACGGTTCTGTTCCTGCTTTCCCTCGCCATGCCGGCCTTCGCGCAGGGTCCTCTCGAGCCGCCCATCCAGGGTCCCCCACCGCCCACTGGTGCCAGCGTGATTGCGCGCGACGAGCGCGGCCGGATCACATTCAGGACACACCGCCTGCCATCGCCGATCGCCCTCGACGGACGGCTCGACGAGCCGTTCTACGAGACGGTGCCACCGTTCGGTGATTTCATCCAGCAGGAGCCGCGACAGGGGCAACCGTCTACGGAACGGACCGACGTCTGGGTGTTTTACGACGAGCGAAACCTCTACGTGTCGGCGCGGTTATGGGAGTCGGAGTCGGGACGGCGTGTCGCCACCGAAATGCGCCGCGACGCCAACAACCTCTATAACAACGACCACTTCGGCGTCTCGTTCGATGGGTTCTACGACCGCCGCAACGGCTACGGCTTCGCCGTCAATGCGCAGGGCGGGATGCTCGACTGGGCCATCACCAACGAGCAGCCCAACAACAACTGGAACGGCGTCTGGATGGTACGGACGGGAAATTTCGACCATGGCTGGACGATTGAGATCCGGTTTCCGTTCCGATCGTTCCGCTACCGGGAAGGCGGGCACACGTGGGGCATGAACTTCCGCCGCATGGTGCGCTTCAAGAACGAGGTGTCGGTGCTGGCGCCAATTCTGGCGTCGTGGGGACGGCCGGGCATGTCGCGGATGTCGGTTGCGGCAACGGCGACCGGAATCGAGGTG
The DNA here is from genome assembly GCA_902826465.1 of uncultured Acidobacteriota bacterium. GTDB lineage: Bacteria > Acidobacteriota > Vicinamibacteria > Vicinamibacterales > CAVVIG01 > CADEEX01. Next base: position 885 of record CADEEX010000684.1, on the reverse strand, counting down.
CCACCTCGCCCGCTGAACATCGACGTCAAGCCGTACGCGCTCGGTTCGGTGCTGACCGACCACATCTCGACACCGACGCGTGACAACGACCCGAACGGCGACCTTGGCGTCGACGTCAAGTGGGGCATCACGCAGTCGAACATCGCCGACCTCACCATCAACACCGACTTCGCCCAGGTGGAAGACGACGAGCAGCAGGTCAACCTGTCACGTTTCAACCTGCAGTTTCCCGAGAAACGCGATTTCTTTCTGGAAGGCGCCGACGCCTTCAATTTCGGCAGCGGGTCGGCCGGCGCAGGAGGCACAGGCGGTGGTGGCGGCGTGCAGGGCGGCGCGCAGAACACCAGCTCCGCGCCCCTGTTGTTCTACAGCCGTCGCATCGGCCTGAACAACCAGCTCGATATTCCGATCGTCGCCGGCGGACGATTGCTCGGTCGATCGGGTCTGTGGCGCTACGGCGTGCTGAACATGCAGAGCGCTGAATCAGCCGTCGCGAAGTCGGCGTCGACCAATTTCACGGTGCTGCGGGTCAACCGCGACTTCCTGCGCCGCAGCCGCATCGGCGCGATGTACACACGGCGCGATCCCATCGCCACGACGGCAGCCGGCCTCGACGGTCCGGTCAACACCGCCTACGGTGTCGACGCCACCATCAACCCGACGACGCAAACGAGCTTCGCCGCCTACGCGGCCAGGAGCGTGTCGCCCGGCAAGGAAGGCAGAGACGGCAGCTACCGGGGGCGCTTCGACTGGACCGACGATCGCTACGGCATTCAGGCGGAGAGCTTGTCGGTGGAACCGAACTTCAATCCCGAAGTCGGCTTCATCCGCCGGCCGTCCTTTCGTCGCCAGTACGGTCAGCTGCGCTTCAGTCCCCGTCCCAGG
>CADEEX010000683.1 GCA_902826465.1 uncultured Acidobacteriota bacterium | reverse complement strand
TGCGCGCTACACCAGGCGCGCGGCGATCAGCACACCGGGGAGCGTGAGAATCGCGTCCACGAGCAGCGGCCCAGTGAACGCCCTGGCGACCAGGGGCGGCCGGAGTCCAACGAGCGCCAGGCACACGCCAGCGATGGCCAGTCCGGGGCGGTGTTCGAGGACCGCAACGCCAGCACCGACGAGCGCCAACCCCACGGCAATCGCGGCGGTCGTCCCGACACCAAGCAACACCGGCAGGCTCGACACCTTCGATGAACGATCGCTCTCGGTGTCCTTCAGGTCGCACAGCAGGCAGCCGGCGGCGATGAGCAGCAACAGCGGGGCTGCCACTGGCAGCTGGGCCCAGTGCCATCCGGCCCACGATCCGTCGTTGAAGGGAAACGCGATGACGCTCCACGTCCAGGCCACCGACACCAGGATGGTCTTTGCGAGTGGCACTTTCTTGAGGACGGGGTAGAGCAACGCGATCGTGGCCATCAGCGGGGCGATTGCCGCTGTCTGGAGTGGAAGGCGCCACATGAGCAGCGCGCACATCGCCGACGAGAAGGCTCCGGCACCGATGAGCAGCCGGGACAGCCAGCCGGAGGCGGCTGGCGCCGCGTCGACCACGCGGTCGAGGCTGTAGACCGCCGCAATGCCGCACAACAGCAGCCCGAGTCCCACCGGGTCGATAGGGCGGCCTGTCGCGCGATGAATGACGACCGTCAGCGAACCGCCCATGACGAGCGGCCACCAGTAGTGCAGCAGCTGGAGTGCTGCAGGTCTGAGGCGTTCGGCCGAGGCTGGCGCCACTGAAACATCCCGCGCTCGCAGTCGTATTCCGGTCATAACCGGATCCGCGACGTCATGTCCCGATAGTACGATTTCCGGCGCGCGACTCCTAACCAAACACGAGGGTTCATGAAGACGTCTATGAAGACACTGCTCCAACAGATGATGACGATGGCGGTGGTGTTGAGCCCCGCGATCGCGCTGGCCCAGGCGCCAGCCGCCGGCGCTCCGCAGGCCCCAGGCCGCGGTGGCATGCCAGCCCGTGTGTCGTTGTCGGTGACCAGCACCGGCTGGCCCGACGGCGGCGAAGTCCCGATGAAGCACGCGGCGCGCGGCGAGAACAAGTCGCCCGCGTTCGAGTTCCACTGGAGCACCGGCAACACGCCGGCCGCGGCGCCCGCCACTCTGCAGACGTATGCGGTGATCTTTCACGACATCGAAAACGCTGGGCCCAACCGCGGCACCACAGACACGCTGCACTGGTCGGCGTTCAACATTCCGGGCACGGCCAAAGGGTTGCCTGAAGGGCTTGGCGCCGGCGATCTGCCGGACGGCACCCGCAACGGCCCGGGCATTGGCGCGCGCGGCGGCAATCCGAGCGCCTACTTCGGTCCGGGCGCCGGCCCTGGTCCGTTCCATCACTACGTGTTCGAGTTCTACGCGCTCGACACCAAGCTCGATCTTCCCGCCACGACCACGCGCGACGATTTGATGAAGGCGATGGAAGGGCACGTTATCGGCAAGGCCGCCTACGTCGGTCGCTTCCACGCGCCTCCGCAGTAGGCGTGCCGGCGCTTCTGCCGCGGAGAACCGGGTCGCAGGCCGGGAAGCCGTCTGTCGCTCGTACTCGTCGCTGGAATCGCGTCAGACGGCTTCCGGAACATGATCCATTGCGCCAGTGGCCATCCGAGCCGTGATGGCGTGATCGACTGGCGTTGAAGCCGTCCGTAGTCGATGCTTCGTCGAGAGGTCTTGAGCGGAGGGTGCGTTCCCGGGTTGCAAGGAGGACGCCGCAATCGGCACACCGCGGCGGCGTCAGTCGCCGGTTC
>CADEEX010000682.1 GCA_902826465.1 uncultured Acidobacteriota bacterium | reverse complement strand
TTTCGGCGGCCGGGATGCCCGCGGGGTTGAAGTCCTTCCGGGTGACAACCGCCGGCTCCTTTACGAACCCGTCGTCCATCGCCTGGGCCAGCGAGTAGCGGTAGACGACGTTCTTGAAGTGGACCGGGCCCCTGGCCGACTCGGTGAACGGGGTGGCGGTCAGCTCGAGCCCCAGGACCGGCTTCAACTCGTTGATCGCGCGCACGCCGGCGCTGGCCCGATAGCGGTGCGACTCGTCCATCAGCAGGACGAGGTCGTCGAGATTGGCTAGGTAGTCGAAGTAGCTCTCGCCGATGTACTCGGACAGCCGCTTAATCCGCGGCGACCGGCCGCCGCGCACCTCGCTGTTGATCTTCGAGATGTTGAAAATGTTGATCCGGCAGGGCGAGAGCTGGTTCAACAGCGTGGCATCGTAGTTGTCGCCCGTGATCACCTGCGGCGGCTCAGCGGCGAACTCCGCTATGCCCTTGAAGACGTACTTCGGCGTATTCGGCGTGAAATCCGCGATCAGCTTCGAGTAGATCGTCAGGTTCGGGGCGAGGATGAAGAAGTTCCGCGCGCCGTGCGCCAGATGCAGGTACGTCACGAACGCGCCCATCAACCTGGTCTTGCCGACACCCGTCGCTAGGGCAAAGCAGACCGAGGGGAACTCGCGCTCGAAGTCGCTGACGGTCGGCCACACCGCTTTGATGGCCTCCAGGGCGACGGCGGAGTCGTCACCCTTCTTCAGCGTGGCCAGCTCGGTGATGCGGTCCAGAATCTCCAGCGCGTGGCGCTGAGGGGTACGCAGACTGAGGCGACCGGCAATGGCGTTGACCTGGCGATGCATCGGCGTCAGACCTCGAATCCCAGGCCCTGCTGGCCGGACGGCGGCGGCGCCGGAGCGAGGTTCGCCACCTCGAGGCTGTAGTCGTCGTGACCCCATTCGCAACGTGACAGGACGGTCTTCGGAATCTTCTTGATCGTCAGGTTCGGGTACGCCTCCGTCTTGCCACGGAACGCCGTGCACATCACGAGAAGGGACCGCTCGGGCCCAACGTCGGCGCTCAACTGAAGGAGCTGCTCGTGTGTCAGATGCTGTGTCGTCACGTACATGAAGTCCCGCTCAGTCGAGTGACCGTGCTCCCAGTAGACGGTCTCGTTCGGCGCGTAGACGAAGCCTTCCAGCTTGCAGAGCGCCTCGGCAAGCATCGCGGCGTTGTAGGTCTTGTTGATGACCCAGTTGCCCCACTTATCCCGTTCGAGGAGCGACGGCGCCAACCGGTAGTACCGGAAACCGCCGCCGCCCTTCCAACCCGTGGACTCGGTGACGCCGCCAGGATCCTGACCATTGATGACCTTCCGCAGGCGCGGAATGATGTGCGTGTGGCAATGCTCGCCGAGTTCGATCATGATCCACCGACGGCGCATCTTGTGCGCGACGGCACCCGTAGTCCCTGAGCCAGCAAACGAATCGAGCACAATCTCACCAGGACTCGTCGCGATGTTGATCACTCGCTGCAATAGGCTCTCTGGCTTGGGGTTGTCAAACACACTCGACGTTGGCAGCAACGACAAAAGGTGCTTCTTCGCTTCATCGTTGGTGCCCGCTTCGGCAGCCGGCCAGATCGTCGCTGGAGTGAGGCCCTTGTCCTCGTTGTCCTTCAGGAACTTCTTCACCCTCGGAACGTTGTCGCCTTCCGACCCGAACCAGATGTTTCCGGCTGCGATCTCCTGGTCCATCCGCTCACGGGTGTAGAGCCAGCATCTACCCTTGGGCGGATCAATCTCGCGGCCGGACGGCAGCCTTAGAGTATAGAACTGGCTCGGTGTGGCATGACCGGCCT
>CADEEX010000681.1 GCA_902826465.1 uncultured Acidobacteriota bacterium | reverse complement strand
TGTCGGCAGCGGTAGCTCGACGACGACGCCGTCGCCACTGGAACGGATCACCTTGTAGACCGACGACGCTCCCGTGACCTCCGTGCTCGTCAGTGCGAAGGGCTGATTGAGTCCCTCGAGCGTCATGAGCGCTAGCAGCAGCGGCACGACCCACTGGCGCTTTCGCACACGCTCGGTTAATAGCTGCGCGCCGAAGGCGGCAAGGACGGACAGCATGGCGCTGACCACGATGGCGAAGCGCGCCGACGCCCGAAGACCACGCAGCAACGAGACGTGGTCGAACAGCCAGCGATAGAGGCTGTTGTGCACACCGAACGACAACAGAACCGCGAGAGTTGCGGCCGACGCGTAGACGAACACCCATCGCCTCGAGCGATGGCCGAGGCTGACCAGCGCCAGCGCGACCACGATCAGGCCAGGAAAGAGTCGCGTTTCGTTCCCGCCGAAACGATCAGCCGTCCATCCCCACAGGCGGTTGACCATCGGGCTCGACACATAGTGCAACGGCTGCGCGCTGTACTGGACGATCTCGCGCATATCCCTGGCGCCGAGCTGCTGCGATGTCTGCGCGTACGACCAGGCGTAGGGCAGCACCAGCACGCTGGCCACAGCGGCGCTGATCGCCAGCGCGGGCACAGCGCGGACACCACGGGTGCCACTGGTGATGAGCAGCAGCGGAACGACACCTGTCAGCAGCATCGCCAGGAATACGCCGTAGTACACGCACGACAGTGTCTGGAGCGCGAAGAACAGGCCGGCGATGGCGCCCCACCGCCAGGACGAGGTCTCGAACGTTCGGTGGACGGCCCAGAGCGTGAGCGGGATCCACATCGCCCACTGCAGCTCGAGGTGCATCACGTGCTCGGTGCGGTACGGCGCCAGCGTAAATCCGGCCACGGCCACCAGTGCGGGCGCGGTCTGGCCGGTGAGATGGCGAGCCAGCACGAACATCGCCACGCCCGATCCGGTGTAGCCGATCGCCAGGAGCGCGTTGTAGGCGATCGGCGCCGGCAGTCCAGCCCAGAGGAACGGGGCGGCGACGACGCCTTGCAGCAGCATGGCATCGGAATAGGTCAGCGTCCCGGTGGCCGGCGAGAAGATGTTGGCGTCGAAAAGGTGAAGCGGAGAAGTCGAGAGCCCGTGCGCGATCCAGGCGATTCGCCAGATGCTGAAGTATGTGTCGTGGTGTCCGAGGATCGATCCCGACAGATCGAGCGCCTGCGGCCAGGTGACGATGGCCGTCAGCGTCACGGCGAGGAGCCCAGCGAGTGCGAGCCCAGGAGCGGATCGCATCATGCGCGCGCGACGCGCTGCCGCCAGTAGTCGAGAAGGTCGTCGAGGGTCTCGTCGATGGCGCGGTTCGGACGCCAGCCCAGTTCCTGTTCGATCCGCCGGCCGTCGCCAACCACGATGGGCGTGTCGTTTGGACGATAGCGCGACGGGTCGATGACCACGTCGATCGGAACCTGCGCCTTGGCCAGCAGGGAGTTGAGCAGGTCGTGGACCGCGATCGCACGGCCCGAACAGACGTTGTATGGACGCTCAGCGATGCCGCGGTCGACGATCGCCGCATAGGCGCGCACGGTGTCCCGTACGTCCATGAGATCGCGTCTCGCCTCGAGGTTTCCGACAGCGATGTGGGGAGGCTTCAGTCCGGCTTCGATCTCGGCGATCTGTCGCGCAAAGCCCGAACTGACAAAGGTCGGCGACTGACGCGGTCCAATGTGGTTGAACGGCCTGGCAATAAAGACCGCGGGGCCACCCACGGCGCCGAGACCGGTCATCTCCTGGGCCAGTTTGCTCAGGCCGTAAGGACTGGCCGGCCGGA
>CADEEX010000680.1 GCA_902826465.1 uncultured Acidobacteriota bacterium | reverse complement strand
GGTTCCAGGGTTCCACGGTTCCAGGGTTCCACGGTTCCACGGTTCCACGGTTCCAGGGTTCCACGGTTCCGTGGTTCCGGGTTCTGGTTCGCGAGAAAGGTGCGGATCGCGGGTGTCACGTTGCGGCCGAGCTGAACGCCGCCGCGAGCAGCCGGAGCGCCAGTGTCGGCACTCGGAATCCGCCATGCAGCGTGCGGAACGGCGCCGTGAGCAGCCGGTGCGCGCCTGTGATCGGCGCGGGCGCGAACTGCGGCAGACAGAGCGGAGCCGCGAGCACCCAGGGCGACGGTGTGAGTCAGCGAAACCCGAGTGCGAGCGAGCCGAATCCGACGGCGAGCGACCAGAACCGGACTGCGAGCCACCAGGGCGAGCGCTGCGCCTTTGCGATCGCGCTAACATGCTGATAACAAATGGCTTGTTCTGTGCGCGCACGCGCTGACAGATGCGTGACGCTCTGCGATCAACACGCGCACTCTTTGGCGCGTGGCGCGCAGTGCTCGTGATCAACGCTGACATCCATTTCTTGGGGACCGCACCGGCTCGAGACGAATCCGCCACCGCGCACGCGCGACGGCGTCGACGTCGATCTAACGTCTGCTCAGTTCGCGAAGAACGTCCGCGTCGCTGGCGTGACGTTGCGACCGGAGAAATTGCTGGTGCACAGCTTCCAGCCGCCCGCCTCTCTCACCGCCGTCAGCAGGCACGTCCCCTCAACCGACCCGAACGCCCCCACCTGACAATCGGCGGTGTCGCACGTCTTCACGCGCGAATCCCACGCACACGGCATCGACACGCTGGCACTGTTACCTGAACCCGCCACGGTGACAGTGGGAGCGCCGAGACGTGCGCCAACGATCTCGAAGTACTTGCGATTGTTCGTGATGTCGAACAGCTCTTCGCGCTTGCCGTTGCAGCCATCGCTGAAATCGATGACGCACTGGTCAGGAGACACGTTCCTCGCCGAAAACTTGTTGAGGAACTCAACGGACAGTTCGCCCACCACCTGCGCGGCGGCCGTGCCGTTGGTGACAGTGGTCGGCGCAGCCACCGGAGTGGCCCGGCACGACGCCAGGCTCAGGCTCAGACAGGTGAGCGCGACGAGTCTGCGGTTGCAGGTGAGGGACATGGTGGGCTCGGGTGGCGATTATCGTGCCACGGACGCTGAGCAGATAGAACAATGGCGCGAGCACCGGGAGACCGATGCACGCGCCATTGAAGTCGAGTCGCCTAGTTCTTGGCGAACGTCGGACGTGGTCTACCCGAGACCCACACCTGTCGGATGGTCATACCATCAACCGAGGCGCCCGAGGCGCCGCTCCGACCTACTGCGGAGCCAAGGAACAGCACGTGCGGATTCGGATCGTAGGCGCGGCCCTTGAATGGCTTGCCCATCTCGTAGACCTTCTGGCCATCAACACCACCCTCGCGGATGACGACGTTGAAGAAGTTGTTCCGCCAGCTGCTCAGCACATGGTAGGTCTTGGCCGCGTCGAACGGCACGTAACGTCGCTGCTCGGTGCCCTCAGTGTCGATCTGGTCGCCGTGCGTAATGAGGCGCCACGCCACCACCCCGGCCGGATCGCCGCGCTTCTCGAGCGTCATGCGGCGCTCGTTGGTGACGATGTCGCTAAAGCCCTGCGACATCGAGAAGATCTTCGTCTTGTCGCCGTCGGTATTCGCCGGCATGTCGGTCACAAGGATCGAGAACTCCCCTTCCGTGAGCGTCTGCGGCAGCACGTAGGCAACATAGCTGAGCTGAGTGTGGAGCGTTAGCCCTTTGCCAGGAATGAATGTGACCGGCCCGCTGATGGAGCCCACGGTCTTACCGTT
>CADEEX010000679.1 GCA_902826465.1 uncultured Acidobacteriota bacterium | reverse complement strand
CCAAGGGCGACGTTCTCTCCTGCGCGCCGATTGACCGGATTCTTCTGGTGGCGCCTCATGACGCAAGAGGATGGACTTGGGATATCGGCCGCGACGTCACCAATGCGCAAGGCGCTCGCGAGGTTGCGGAAAAGCTCGTGCCGTCGGGCCCAGAACTGGAATCGATGTGGTCCAATGGCGCGAAGGCCATCCTGTCGGGAACCATCGAGGCGTTGCAACGTGAGCGCAAAACCGATTGGGGATGGGCCGACCTGTTTAAGTTCGTGTTCAAAAGCCCGAAAGAGCTACGCGCGGCTCTTGAGGTCGCGCGTGCGCCGAGTGCCCATCTCATCGAACTCGACGACGACGGCGCGGCCAACAGAACCACGCTAAGCCTGATGCTGACGCTGTGGGTCGCGGCCTTGACGACGATCCGCCCGCTGGCGCAGGCGGAAGCCTCCAGCAACGAGCGCCGCTTCAGCGTCGGCGACTGGCTTTCCGAGCAGTCCGGTCTGCCACGGACGATCGTTCTCCAGCATAATGCGGAGTATCCCCTTCTCTCGACGGCGATCAGCGGCCTGCTTGTGGATGTCGTCTGCGGCAAGTTGCTCAGCCCCTCCATGCCGAAACGGGATCGTCCGTGGCTGCACCTGATCCTGGATGAGCTGCCCGTTCTGGGGCGTCTTGAACAGTTTCCGAAACTGCTCAATGTCGGCCGGGAAAAAGGAGCAGCCGCCATCGTAGCGACCCAGGACTGGGAGCAAATCCTCAAGCTCTATCAGCAGCACGACGCGGCGACGCTTGAAGCGCGCTTCAAGATCAAAGTCGTGTGCAAACTCGGCATTTCCGAAACACGCGAACGCGTGGTATGCAAATATGCAGGTCGCCGCACAATCGAAACGTGGGTTGCCGCCAGCAGGGACAAGCCTGAGAAAATCCGGCAAGAGAATGAAATCGACGTGATCGCGCCAAATTACCTGGACAACGAGCTTGGCGTGCGCATCGTTGACGGTGTCCTTGCCGTTCGCGCTCTTGTTTTCGGTCTCGGCAATCCTGCCGTCGTCGAAACTCCGTTCACACATTGGCGAAAGCGGGGCGAAGCCTACAGGGACGCCGCGTGGGCGAAGACCGGCGCGTGAGCAAGAACGAATGATCAAGAGAGCCCCGCATGATGCGGCGCTCTCAGTGATGCTTTAGCAGCCGTGCTTTTCGAGCCGGGCGGAGCCCAGCGAGCGGCTCTTTTGCGCTGCACCGTGTTCGCCGGTCCGCGTGCGGACCAGCGGGAAGTTTTCGGCACGGGGCAAACGCCGAGGAGCTTTGTCCGGCCCCGGCATTGTGGGTCGGGCGGATTATGCGGGGCTGAGCATTGTGCGTAGCGCTTTGGCTTGAGTTCTGGGTTTGCAGCGCCGTCTGGCCTCGGCACTCTGCAAATCCGGCAGAGAGGAGCGGCGGCGCCTCGCGCCGGTGCGAGGCGCCGCAAGGTGATCAGCGCGACCAGACCAGCGCGTAGGCGTCATCGACCGCGACGAGGTTGGCGTAGATCGGCGCCGCGAAGGATGGATCATCGAGCTTCACCGAGTGATAGATGGTGTTCTCCTTCGAGGTCCGCTGCCACGCGGCGCCGATCTCGATCGTGCCGGCCATCACGCGCAGGTTCGGAGCCTTCTCGCTCTGCGAGGGGTCGACCGGGAGCAAGCGCGCCTTGACGTTGAGCGAAAGCGTCTTGATGGTGCCGGTGTACGAGCCGTCTTCGGCGCGGGTGAAGGTGCCAATCTGAGCCATGGTGATCTCCTGTTGCTGTTTCCAAGCCCGCGACCATCGCGGCCTTGATGGCGATCTGTGAGCGCCGCAACGA
>CADEEX010000678.1 GCA_902826465.1 uncultured Acidobacteriota bacterium | reverse complement strand
CGCGGCCGTGCCGACAAGTTCGTGGTTCTGGCGGGCCAACAGGATGGCTCCGCCCGGCTGCAGGATGCGCCCCTCGGGATCGGAAAGGACCTCGTGGTCGATCGCTTCGACGTAGAAGTACTCTTCCAGCCACTCGACGTTGAGGCGCTTGAAGTCGTCGCGATAGCGCGACTCGAACTGGACGATCTCGAGCGTATCTGAGGTCATCGGGACAATCGGCGAACGGCGGCGCGCTAGGTCTGTCCCAGACGCCGTCGCTCGCGGATGATCAGGCCGTATTCTGCCGAGCGCTTCCAGACACGACTCGCCATTTCGGTGAGCTGCACCGCTTTCAATCCTGAGTACAGAAAGAAGATGCCACCGATGGTGACGGCGTAGCGCGCGACCACCATCCAGCGCGCCGTCGTTTCCGTGCCGAAGGCGCCGAGCAGCAGCAGGCCGGCAAACGCGATCAGCGGCGCCATGATCGTGCGCGAGCCCCACGATGCCGCACGCGCTTCCTTCTCCATGAGGCCGCTGATGATCTGCAGTCGCTCGACGGCTGCCTGCGTACGCTCGAGGTCGTGCCCCATAAGCACATCGCGGACGGTGACCTGCGCCCGGCAGGCGTTGGCGACCCGTCGATCGCCTTTCAGCCACGACACCGGGCTTTCGCGCACCTGGTTCTCGGGAAAGCGCTTACTGAGCGCCTCGACGAACGCGGTGTGTGCCTCAGGCGTGTGCTCGTTCAGGGTCGATATCATGTCGACGTCGATCCGGTGGTCGCGTGGCGTGTAGACGACCTCATGCAACTGGCTCTGTTTGTCGAGGATATAGGCGGCGGCGTGAGGTGCGATGCCCTCGTGCAGCATGGCCTCGTGGTCGAGGCACGGCAGCATCGGCACCTCAGGCGGATCGGCGAGCCGCAGGCGGTACAACTTGATGGCGAGAATCTGTCCGAGTCCGCTCAGGGCATTGAAGAATGCCGCGCTGTCGTCGTGCACCGCGTCATTCTATCGCAGCGTTTCCACAGCTTTACCCGACTTGACCTGGCCCAGGTTCGTGGTCGGATTGGCTTATAGTCTCGCCATGATCAGGACCGCAGGTGGCGTATTGGTCGGGCTCTCGGCCGGCGCCTGGCTACTCATGACGGTGGCCTCCGCACAATCACCGGCGGCCGCCAGGTCGATTCGAGATGGCCTCTTCACCGAAGCACAGGCCGCCCGCGGTCGCCTTGCCTACGAGAAGGGCTGCGCCGAGTGCCACATGGCCGACCTCTCGGGCCACGAGTATGCGGGCTCGCTCGCTGGCTTCGGTTTTCAGTTGAAGTGGCAGGACGCCAGCCTGGGCGAACTGTTCGGGCGTATCCGGAGCATGCCGCTCGGCCGCCCCGGTTCGATGAGCAGTCAGGAATACCTCGACATCCTGGCCTACATGCTTGCGAAGAATACCTATCCAGCCGGGGCGAACGAGTTGACCGCGGCTGTGGCCAGCCAGCGTTGGCCGCGCATTCCAATCGAGCGCGTCATCATGGAGAGCGCGCGCTAAGGCACGCTCTTTGGTGCGCGCCTCGGCGCCATCACCTGCTCGTACACATACGCCATCTTCAGCAGAGTCGACTCGCTGAACGGCGTGCCGAGCAGCTCGAGCCCCACCGGAATGCCGTCCGCGGTGAACCCGGCTGGAATCGCCAAGGCCGGCAGGCCCGTCGTGGCGCTCAACTGACAGTTGGAGCCCGCTTGTGGCTGCCCGATGAGGGCGGCCTTTCGTCGCAGGGTCGGATAGGCGAGCGCGCTCAGCCCGCGCTGGCCCATCACCGCAACGATTGCCTGACGGACCGCCTCGCGTTTCTCGA
>CADEEX010000677.1 GCA_902826465.1 uncultured Acidobacteriota bacterium | reverse complement strand
CGAGTCCACTGCCCCGAGCTCGCACTGGATCGAGCCGTTTAGAGTGGTGCAGCTCCCTCCGGCGCTGGTGGCGTCTTCGATCACGAATGTCGTGGGCAACGTCACGGTCACCGTTGCAGACGGCGATTGCTGGCCGCCGCCATTGGTCATCGTCAACGACAACGAGAAAGACTGGTCCAGCGACAAGGTCGCCGGCGGCGGGGCGAACGCCACTACGGCATCCGGTGGCGGCAGCGAGCCGATGCAGCCCGCGGTCGCAACGGAGCGCGCCATCACGTTGATGCTGCACTGTGAGAACGTGTCGTTGCCGGCCCGGGACTGCGGCGACATGATGAACGCATCCGACGCCGTGGCGGCGCACTCGCCGACGCCGTCGTGGCCGGCGCCGAAGTTATGTCCGATTTCGTGTGCGGCGATCAACGACTCGAGCACGGCGCCACGGCCGCGGATTTCAGTGAGTCCAACGCCGAAGCTGCGGCTGCAGAGCGAGTTGATGTAGGCCATCCCTACCGTATTGCCGTCGAGATTGCGTCCGGTAAAGAGATGGGTCAGCCCGTCCGCCCTCAGTGCACTGCTGCCATTGCGCAGGCGGCCCAGTTCCGTCAGCAGATCGTTCGCGACAGTGGTCTGTGAAAAGGGGTCGGTTGCGCCTTCGTAAACGTCGACGCTCCGGATCTGCACCTCGACGCCGACCTGTTCGCTGAAGATGCCATCCACGTTGTTCAATCTCACCAGCACGGCATCGCGGGCGTCAGCCGAGGACGCAAACCGCTGCAGGAAGCTTTCATCGCCCAGCGCGGAGAGGCGCAGTGACCTTGTCGCCCCAGGCGCCTGTTGCAGGACCAGCTCCGACTTCAGTTCGTTCGTGATGGCCTTGAAGGTCGACAGCCCCGTTGCAACCGGATCCGTCGAATCCGCGTCCAGCGCGCTGCAGTACCCGGGGCCGAGATCGACAAGGGTATCGCTCAACTTGTAGATCACGTGTCCCCCGGCCGTGCCAGCGGGCGCCGTGACCAGGAAGGAGCGTGCTTCGTCCACCGGTTCGATGACGTAGAGGTCCGACGTGTCCCAGATCAGACCGTGCAGATCGCTGCCTGTCCGGGTCAGCCGGATCCACGAACCCGGAAGACCGGTGATCGTGCCTCGATAGGCGGCGCCTGTGCCATCGACATCCAGCATCACGCGCGTGTTTGGCTCGAGGAGCGCGGTAAAGCGCCGTCCATAGGCATCGAAAGTCAGGCCGCCGAGCAGCGGGTCGTCGGTTGGTTTCAGCGTGGTGCCTGCAGGGGGCGCAGCAGGCGCGAAGGACTCCGAATAGAGGATGCGGAAGTCATCGATGCCATTCGCTGCAAAGGTGCCCGTGCCGGTCAACAGCAGTGCCAGAAGCAAGGCCGCCCGTCGCGCCAGACCGCCGTGTCCCCCCACCGATGCCTGCATCGTTGATCCTTGAGCCGCAGAGGCTGACGTTCTCGCACACCAGTCAGGCGGCACACAAGAATGCGCTGGGGGGAAGGGGACTTGAGTCACACTCCCCGGGCGAGTGCGTCCTTATCCGGGGGGGTGTCCTAGGCGGACGCCTTGCGCAGCACCGAGATGAGGTGCGGCTTGCTCCACCCCTGGCGCAGCACCTCGAACGACCCATTGAAGCCATAGATCCGCGCCCAGGTCTTCTGGTCGTCGAAGTAGTTCGAGAAGGTGGCCTCGGTGATGATGTTGACGTGGGTCGGGTCCTGGAACGCTTGCGGATAAGGATAGGCAGGGGTGTGCGACAAGAGGACGCCACCGGGCTTCAGTACGCGGTGGACCTCGTTCATCAGCTCGACGAACGGAAAACGCCGCGCCGGTGCATACAGCA
>CADEEX010000676.1 GCA_902826465.1 uncultured Acidobacteriota bacterium | reverse complement strand
GCTCTTTCCGCCTGCACGCGATCGCAGTGCGGACTACTTCGCACACGTGGTGGAAAACGCTCGCTGGTCGACGTCTTGCCGTCGTGGGCGTTACGACACCGACAAGGGGAGGTGGACCACCATCGTCGTGCCGCCGCTCGGCGGGCAAACGACATCGAGATGTCCGCTGTGCGCCTCGATGAGGCGCCGTGCCGTCGGCAGACCGAGTCCGGAACCGAGCGACTTGGTGGTGAAGAACGGCGTGAATATCTTCTCTCGCAGCTCTGCGGGGATACCCGGTCCTTCGTCAGTGAATGCGATCTCGCACGCGGCGTTCTCGGTCCTGAACGCCACCTGGATCCGCCCTTTGCCCCTCATGGCGTGCGCACCATTGATCAGCAGATTGTGAAACACGATCTTGAGCAGATCGGCGTCGACAAAGGCGACCGGCGCCGAGCCCTTCAACTCGACTTCGAGTTCCTTCAGCGACGGATCCTGACCCAGCAGGTCGACGGTCGTGGCCACCAGTGGCATGATCTCCGTCTGCAGGCGCCGCAGTTTTGGCGGCCGGGCGAAGAGCAACAGATCTTTCATCATCTGATCGAGGCCGTCGATGCGGTTGACGATCTCGCGTAACACGACACCGCTGGGGTTGTCGTGAGGGAGGCGACCACCAACAACCTGAATGGCACCTCGAATTCCGGCCAGCGGGTTCTTGATTTCATGGGCGATGACCGCCGCCATCTCCCCGAGGCCGGCGAGCGCGGTCTGTTCCCGCAGCTGTCGTTCGGCGGCGACCCTGGCCGTCAGGTCGTGCACGATGCCGGTGAACTTACGTTCGCTGCCACGAGTGATTTCACCCACAGACAGATGAAGCGGAAAGGTGGTGCCATCTCGTCGCAATCCCTCGACTTCGCGGCCACTGCCGATGATCTTGGCCCTGCCGGTGGCCAGATACCGCGACATATAAGTGTCGTGTTCCTCCCGATATGGCGCCGGCATCAACATGTCGACGTTGCGGCCGATGACGTCCTGCTGGGTGTATCCGAAGAGCCGCTCGGCTGAGGGATTGAACGATTCGATGCGCCCATGCGCATCAATGACGATGATGCCGTCGACCGCGGAGTCGATCACGGCACGCCACCGTGCTTCGCTGGCGTTCAGGCGATCAGTCAGTGCGGTGCGACCGGTCAGGTCGTGCAGCATGCCGCTGAACTTCCGTTCGCCGCCCATGCGCATCTCGCTGACCGACAGGTGCACCGGGAACACCGAGCCGTCACGTCGGCGACCTTGCACTTCGCGGCCGATACCGATGATCCGGGCGGCGCCTGTCGTCAGGTAGTTGCGCAAGTAACTGTCGTGGTTCTCGTGATGCGGCGACGTCGTCAGCAGGCTGACATTACGCCCGAGGACCTCGCGTTCCGGATAACCGAACAGACGTTCGGCCCCTCGACTGAATGCTTCGATGTTTCCCCTGGCGTCGATCACGATGATGCCGTCAGCGGAGTTATCGAGGATCGCGTCGAGTCGCTCCGCCCGCGCCGTCGCGGTTGCCGCGGCGGCATCGAGTGTCGCTTCCGCGAGATCGAGGCGGTGTCGAAGCGCCGCCATCATCAGGCCGGTCGCCACGAAGACGGCGAGCGCCACCTGGTCGCTGGGTTCAGCGACCGCCCATCCGACCGGCGGCAACAGGAAGTACATCGCCATCAGGGCGCACAGCGCGGCGGCGAGGAGTGTCGGGCCTACCCCGGCGAACCAGGCGGCTGCCAGAATGGCCGGGTAGAACTGCAGGTAGGGAACGTCGTCGCCTAAGAGCCCGCGCAATCCGTAGCGGAACAGTCCCGCGGCGCCAACGAAGGCGGCGGCCAGGGCGTGA
>CADEEX010000675.1 GCA_902826465.1 uncultured Acidobacteriota bacterium | reverse complement strand
CTCCTCACCGATCAGGACAAAATCTGCCGATGCGGCACGCTGCTGCAGCAGGGCACGCCCACCAGCGTCGTCGTGCGCTGGCGCACGGATGTGCCCACGGACACCGCGGTGCGCTTCGGCCGGGAGCCCGGCAAGCTCGATCAGGAGGCGAAGACGAAGTGGAAGACGACTGAGCACGTCATGGCCATCGAGGGGCTCACACCGTTCACGAAGTATCACTACGCGATCGGAAACGCCGAAAAGACCCTCGGTGGCGAGGGCGGCAAGGGCCACTTCATCACCTCCCCCAAGCCCGGCACGCGGCAGCCGATCCGCACGTGGGTCATCGGTGACGCCGGCACGGCCAGTGCCTCCGGCAACGTCGGGCTCCAGGCGCAGGTGCGCGACGCCTACTATAAATTCGCCGGCACCCGGCACACCGACAACTGGCTCATGCTGGGCGACAATGCCTACGGCACCGGCACCGACAAGGAGCACCAGATCGCGGTCTTCGACATGTACCGCGACATGCTGAAGAAGTCCGTCGTCTGGCCGACGCTCGGCAACCACGACGCGGGTTCGGCGGCGTCCGTCACGCAATCGGGTGTCTACTACGACATCTTCACGCTGCCGACGCTGGGCCAGGCCGGCGGCCTGATGTCGGGCACGGAGGCGTATTATTCGTTCGACTACGGCAACGTGCACTACGTCTGCCTCAACTCTCAGGATACGGATCGCTCCCCGAACGGCGCGATGCTCACCTGGCTGAAGCACGACCTCGAGGCGACGAAGCAGGACTGGATCATCGTCTATTTCCATCATCCGCCCTACACGAAGGGTTCCCACGACTCGAATACCGAGCGGCAACTGGTCGAGATGCGTACGAATGCACTGCCGATCATGGAGGCCGGTGGCGTCGATCTCTGCCTCACCGGCCACAGCCATTCGTATGAGCGCTCGTTCCTGATCGACGGCCACTACGGCACGCAGGACAAGTTGACCGCGAAGATGAAACTCGACGCCGGCGACGGCCGGCCCGACGGCAAGGGCGCCTACAAGAAGGCGACGCTCGGTCGCGGCGTGCACGAAGGCGCGGTGTACATCGTGGCGGGCAGTTCCGGGAAAATCACCGGCGAGTCGGACAAGACCAAGGCCCGCGGCTTCCTCGATCATCCGGCGATGCTCGTCTCGCTCTATCGGCTTGGCTCGATGGTGCTCGATTTCGACGGCAACCGGATGGACGCCACGTTCCTCAGCGAGAAGGGCGAGCGACTCGATTACTTCTCGATCATCAAGGGCAACGGCGGCGTGCCGCTCAAGTCGACCGCAAGCCGCGAGTAGTGGCGATGGGGAGACCAATCCATCGACCCGGTTTACTGGAGGTCACAGAGGACGCAGAGGTCAGACCAGAGACTCTGGATTGAGCTCTGCGTCCTCTGCGGCCTCCTGTAAAAGTGCCTTCAGTCTGAAATTCATAAGCGTCGCATGACTACCGCGACACTCCTTCATTTCCGCGGCCTGCTCCTTCTGCTCCTGTTCCCGGCCTTCCTCTGGGCCGCGCAGGATCCGGCGGCGAAGTCGGCCGCCAAGGCCCCCGCGCCGGCCAGGCCGACTTCATTACCGGCGATTCGAAGGGCGAGGAGTTCGACCAGTTCTTCATCGCGGCGAAACGTTAAGCGCCGCCTCCCCCTGGGAGACGCGGACGTCCCCGTCCGCATCGGATCGAAAGCCGGGCGAGGACGTCCGCGCTTCCAGGGAGTCTACGGCCTAGGGTTCGCCGGCGATGGCCACGATCTCCAGCTCGCGCACGCCGCGGGGCGCCTTGAACTGCACGCGGTCACCGACGCGGCCATTCGTGAGCGCGCGGGCGAGGGGCGACAGCCAGCTCACCCAGTTGCGGTCGAGATCGGTT
>CADEEX010000674.1 GCA_902826465.1 uncultured Acidobacteriota bacterium | reverse complement strand
TGGCTGTGGTACCAATAGGTACCCGCCTGATTGATCGCAAACCTGTACTCGAAGGTTTCGCCGGGACGAATGCCCGCAAAACTCAGTCCGGGCACACCATCCATCTCAGGCGGCAAGATGATGCCATGCCAATGAATAGACGTGTCTTCCGACAGCGTGTTCCGAACGCGGATCACGGCCTGTTCGCCTTCGCGAAACCGCAGCACCGGTCCCGGCACGGTCCCGTTGATGGTGACTGCTTTTGCGTTGCGTCCATCCAGTCGCACGACCGTTTCCGCGATGGCGAGGTCGTACTGGCGCACGTTGTTCGGCGCCGGGGGCAGCGGTCGCAAGCCGGCGTCGAGCTGGGCGTCGGGCGGCGATGCTCGCAGCGGAGAGGCTAGGGCGGAGCCCGCGCCGATAACTGCGGCGGTGCGTACAAAACTCCGACGGGATACGCGTGAAGACAAGCGCAAGTCGCTCATAGAACAGTAGGCTAGCGAAGGCCCGAAGAAATATACCCCTAGGGAGTATTGTACATACCCCCTACCCCTATGTCAATACCGCCTTCAGGGAGGGCCGCTTGCCGCGGCTACGGGTTCAAATGCGGGGGCAACATTTACACGATGTAAAGTAGCTGGAGTCGTTCTTATCGGGCACCTCTTGCGGCGATTACTTTACGACGTGTAAACTCTCCGCTTCACTGAAAGCTCCGTCTCCCTTCCTGCCTGCCACCCTGAGTCATGACAATTCTGCCCCGCGGGACACGCCTCGTTGTGCTCTTGTCCGCCATGCTGGTGGGCGCCGTTGCGCAGGCTCAGTCGCAAGCGCACGATGCTCACCATTCCGCGCCGAATGCTGAGGTTGCAGCCGTCGTGCAGGCTATGCGAGCGCTCTTTGCCGCAGCCGAACGAGGCGACCTCACGGCGCTCGATTCCCTGTATGCCGGTGACAGCCTGCTTGTCATCGAAGGAGCGGGCATGAATCGCGGCTGGGCGGACTATCGCGACAACCATCTCGCACCGGAGCTCAAGGAGTTCCGCAACTTTCGCTATCGTCCGTTCGAGATCGAGGCCAGAGTCTCGGGGACGCTGGCGTGGGCGACCTACCGTTACGCGCTCGCGGCTGACGTTCCGGATCGCAAGGTCGACGTGGTCGGGCGGGGTACGGCCATTCTGGAGCGGCGAGGTGATCGTTGGGTCGTGCGGCTGACTCAGACGGCGGGCCGTGCGCGTCGCCCCAGTGACCCGCCGATGCCGTGACGGCCGAGAGTTGCCCACGCGACACCGTCGCCTGTAGACTCGGCACATGACTTCTCGCAAGCGCCCCGGAACAGCTCTCGCATCTCCCAAGCTCCCCGCGACGATGAAGCTCTCGGGGGACGGTGTCGGCACCGTCCTCGGACAGCTCGAGTCTCGCCTGATGCGGCTCTGTTGGGATGCTCGGGAGCCCCTCACGGCCCGCGAGATTCACGAGCAGCTCCGAATCGAGCACCCGGTCTCGCCGTTCACCAGCACCACGGTGTTGAACCGGCTCGTCGAAAAGGGCCTTCTCAAGCGCGAGCGTGTCGATGGGCGCCTGCACTTCAGTGCGCGCGTCAACGAATCGTCGTTCGTCTCGCATGCGTCGCGTAGGGCGGTCGAGGGCATCCTATCCCTCGGCGCTGAGGCCGTCACGGCATCTTTTGTCGATGTGCTGGCGGAACGCGATCCTGCCCAGCTCGAGGAACTCGCTCGCCTCATCCGCCAGAAACTGCGGGAGCAGGGGGGCTGACGGCGATGCGGGTGGCCCCGTCCGCCGTCCGGCCTCCGGTCATTCGCCGCGAAGAGCGCAGACGACGCGTGCTGTTGTTCGCAATGGTGGCGGCGTTGCTGCTTGGGATTACCCCGGTGGTGGGGCATCATGTGCTCGG
>CADEEX010000673.1 GCA_902826465.1 uncultured Acidobacteriota bacterium | reverse complement strand
CGATGCGGTTGAGGCGTTCGAGCGGCGAGATGATCTCGAGCAGGTTCTGCTTCTCGTCGACGCCGACCAGCAGGTGGGCGGCGATGGTGTCGGCCAGCTTGCCCGGGTCGTCGACCTTCACCGCCGCGATCATGGCGTCGTAGTGCAGGTTGTTCGACAGCTTCACATACTGCTCGAACAGCGACACGACACGGCTCATCGTGCCCTCGACGTCGCCGCTGGTCTCACGCGGCTTCGGCAGCATCTTCACGACGACGCGGTAGAACCCCTTGTCTTCTTTCCATTCGATGGCGCGGGCGCGATCGACGCCCTCGACCAGCACCTTGATGTTGCCGTCTGGCAGCTTCAGACTCTGGACAACGTTGGCGACGCAGCCCATGGTGTAAATGTCTTCCGGGCGCGGGTCGTCGACCGACGCGTCGTGCTGGGCCGCCAGGAAAATCCGCTTGTCCTTCAACAGCGCGTGTTCGAGCGCGCGCGTTGAGCTCGGCCGTCCGATCACGAACGGCATCATCATGTGCGGAAAGACCACGACGTCCCGGAGGGGGACGATGGGAAGCGTCTCGTAGACTTCGAGGGGAGTGTCCATCAGCAGAATTGGGTAACCGGCTGGTTGGGTAGTCGAGTAATTGCGACTACCGGGCGTCGAACCCGAACGGCGAGCGAGGGGGCGGCTGCGGGCAGGCCCGCAGCGTTATCCCGCCTTTTCGATGAGCGCAATCGGTTTGTCTTTCGCGAGCACGACATCGCGCGTGATCGTGACCTCCCGAACCTTCTTCTGGTTGGGCACCTGATACATCAGGTCGAGCATGAGTTCTTCGATGATCATGCGCAGGCCGCGCGCGCCAATCTTACGTTCGAGCGCCGACTCGGCAATAGCGTCGAGCGCATCGTCGGTGAAGCGGAGCTTCACGTTCTCGTACTCGAACAGCTTCATGTACTGACGCGTAATGGCGTTCCGTGGTTGCGTCAGGATCTGAATCAGCGCTGGCCGGTCGAGCTCGTGGAGCGTGCCGATCACGGGCAGGCGGCCGACGAACTCAGGAATGAGCCCGTAGCGGATGAGGTCTTGCGGCTCGAGCTGCTCGAGCGTGGCGCCGATGTCCTTGCCACGCGCCTTGACGTCGGCCTTGAAGCCGAGCGTCTTCTTGCCGACGCGCCGGTCGATCTGTTTGTCGAGGCCCACGAACGCGCCACCGCAGATGAACAGGATGTTCGAGGTGTCGACCTGGAAGAACTCCTGGTGGGGGTGCTTCCGTCCGCCCTGGGGTGGCACATTGGCGACCGTGCCTTCGAGAATCTTCAGCAACGCCTGCTGGACACCCTCGCCCGAGACGTCGCGCGTGATCGAGGGGTTCTCGTCCTTGCGGCAAATCTTGTCGACTTCGTCGATGTAGATGATCCCCTGCTGTGCCTTTTCGATGTCGCCACCAGCGGCCTGCAGGAGCTTCAGGATGATGTTCTCGACGTCCTCGCCGACATAGCCGGCTTCGGTCAGCGTCGTCGCGTCGACGATCGTGAACGGCACGGAGAGGAGCTTGGCGAGCGTCTGCGCCAGCAGCGTCTTGCCGGTGCCGGTTGGCCCGATCAGCAGGATGTTCGACTTGGTGAGCTCGATGTCGTTCCGGCTGCGCGGCTGCTTCTGAATCTCAATCCGCTTGTAGTGGTTGTAGACCGCGACCGCCAGCTTCTTCTTGGTCCGCTCCTGGCCGATGACGTACTCGTCGAGGAACTTCTTGATTTCGGGCGGCGACGGCAGGGCGGAGCGCACGCTGCGGCTCTCACGGTTGTCGTCGGCAATGATGTCGTTGCAGACCTCGACGCATTCATCGCAGATGAATACCGTGGGGCCGGCGATGAGTTTCCTGACGTCGTTCTGATCTTTGTTGCAGAACG
>CADEEX010000672.1 GCA_902826465.1 uncultured Acidobacteriota bacterium | reverse complement strand
TCTGGCGGCGTGGCCGACACGATCGGCAGCGGCGCGCCTTTCGCGTAAAGCTTCCACGTTTTCTCGACCTCGTCGGCCATCATGTCGAGAAACGCCGGCGCATCGTTGACCGCGGCAGCACGCACCATCGGCAGGCCGATCTCGCGACACACATCCGCCGCTTCATGATCGAGGTCGTACAGCACCTCGATGTGATCGCAGAGAAACCCGATGGGACAGAGCACTGCGGCCTCGAGCCCCTTGGCATGTTCGGCGCGCAGGTAGTCGTTCACATCCGGTTCGAGCCACGGATCCTGCGGACGTCCGCTGCGGCTTTGAAACACCAGCGCCCAGTCCTGGCTGCCGACGCGCTCGGCGACTGCCGCTGAACTCTCGAGCAGCTGCGCCAGATAGCGCTCCGCCCCGGTCATGGTCACCGGAATGCTGTGTGCAGTGAACACCAGCCGTGCGCGCCCCTGCAGCGCCTCGGGCAGCCGTGACGCGGCAGCACGCACATGGACAGCGTTCGCCTCGACGAATCCGCGCGCCAGATGCCAGTTGCCCACGTAGGTGACCTCGACATCGCGGCGCCCCTCTGTCACGTTCGCGCCGCGGGCATCGACGACGTTCTGCCGATACTGGGTGCAGCTCGAGTACGAGCGATGGGCCGCGCAGATGAAACCGATGGCGCGCCGGACGCCGCGGTCCGACATCTCGTGCACGGTGTCGGTGAGGAGCGGATGCCAGTTGCGCATGCCGAGATAGACCGGCAGGTCGATGCCGCGCGCGACCAGGCGAGACTTCAGGCCATCCGCTTGCGCACGCGTGATGGCGGTGAGCGGCGAGACACCGCCAAACATCTCGTAATGCTTCGCCACCGCCTCGATGCGCTCTGGCGGGACCCGCCTGCCACGCAGCACGTTGGCAAGAAACGGACGAATGTCGTCGAGCCCCTCAGGGCCTCCGAACGCGACTACCAGTACAGCGTCGAACGGACGGGTCATGAACGAGCAGTATAACGGCGTCACGATTCGCCCGCCTGCGGGCGACGCGCGGCGTCGCTAGCGAGGTGGGCGGAAGGACGGCGTCGCCGTGCGTGCGACGTTGTTGATCAGCCCCAGGTAGTAATAAAAGCCGTAGGTGGCCACTGTGTCGACGACGCCAGCTTCGCCAAGACGGGCCACGGCATGACGGAATGTTGCATCGCTGATGGTGGTCGTCTTTTCCAGTTCATCGCACATGTCGTAGATGAGCGTTTCGTCTTCATCCATGCCGGTCGGTCGTCGGCCGGCCGCGATCGCCTCAACAATCGCGGCGTTCAGCCCGGCACGTGCCGCCATTCCCGAGTGCTCGACCCACGAGCCGTTGTAGGCCACGCGCTTCGAGATGATCAGAATGGCCAGTTGCGTCAGCTTGGCCGGTAGCGTGGCTTGCCGATTCAGCCCCTCACCCATCACCTGCGACGGTGTGGCGAGCCACGGGTTCCGCAACATGGGCCACAGGTAGCCCGGCACCGCGCCATTCCGCGCCACAGCGGCGGCGGCCTTCTTCTGGTCGTCGGTCAATCGCTCGGCAGGAATCGGAGCCAGGCGAGAAGGCGGAGGCGGCGAAGGCGGCGATGGCGGCGGCGCCTGCCCAGCCCACGCCTGCGAAGACAGCAGCGTGGCCGTAATCGCTGCCGCACACATCACTGTCTTCATCGTCGTCTCCCGTTTGGCCGCGCAGTGGCTGCGCAGGCGCGCCAAGTGTAGTGCACAGCGGACCCGTGGACCTGAGATGGCCCCGCGTCGCACCTGAGCACCTGAGCCCCTGTGCACCCGTGCACCCGTGGACCCGTGGACCTGTGGACCTGTGGACCTGTTGACCCGTGTGGACCCGTGGACCCGGTTAACGGTTAATAGGCGAGCATCGGTGAGGG
>CADEEX010000671.1 GCA_902826465.1 uncultured Acidobacteriota bacterium | reverse complement strand
CGACCTGCCGACGGCCATCCAGAATCTCGAAAACCCACATCGACTTGCCACCGCCGACGTCGTGCTCCGCTGGGTGCACCCGGACGGACACATCGTCTGGGCCGAACACCGCCGGCGCCCGGTGTTCGATTCGGCGGGCCGGGTTGTCGGTATCGAAGGGATGGCGCGCGACATTACCGGACTCATCGAAAGCCAGCAGCGCCTGCAGGAGTCGGAAGACCAGATGCGCCTGCTTGCCGCGCGGCTGCAGGAAGCCCGCGAGCAGGAGCGGGCCAGCGTCGCGCGCGAACTGCACGACGAATTGGGACAGACGTTGACAGCGCTGAAACTCGAAATCGGGCGCACCATCGCAGCGCTCGGACCTCAGCAACTCACGCCGACGGCGATCGACCGCATGCAATCCCTCATGGGATTGAGTGAAATCGGCATTGCCACCGTCAAGCGCATCGCCACCGATCTGCGGCCACCGGCACTTGATCACCTCGGACTGACTGAGGCCATCCGCTGGGAGGCGCTGGCCTTCAGGGCGCGCTCCGGGCTACGGTGTCATGTTCGCGCCAACCGGAAAGACGCCACCCGCTTGTCGCGCGAACAGCAGACCGCGATCTTCCGTATCGTGCAGGAAGCCTTGACCAACGTCGCGCGGCACGCCGACGCCGGCACCGTGACCGTGTCCATCTCAGAGAAGCAGAATTTCACCGTGTCCATCAAAGACAACGGCAAGGGCATTACCGACAGCCAGGCCCGCGACCACCGCGCCATCGGACTGATCGGGATGCGCGAACGTGTCGCCCTCGTTGGCGGCACCTTTCACATCGCTGGTTCTCGAGGGAAGGGCACCACGGTCTCGGTGCACCTGCCACTGGAACCCGTGTCACGGATTCAGGTGGCGCGCCGCACGCGCCCACGAAAGGTCAGGACGTCATCACGATGATTCGCATTCTTCTCGTCGACGATCACCCGATCGCCAGGCAGGGCATCCGCACCGTACTGACCGATCGCGTCAAAGACGCCGTCGTTGGCGAAGCCGCTGATGCACCCAGTGCGCTCAAACAAGTGCAATCCGGAGAGTGGGACCTGGTGATTACCGACCTCTCACTTCCCGGCATGAGCGGACTCGAACTAATCAAGCAGGTACGGCGTTTCAAACCCGACCTGCCGACGCTGGTGCTCAGCGTCCACCCGGCCTCGCAGTTCGCACATCGGGCCCTGAGCGCCGGCGCGATCGGCTACCTGACAAAGGACAGCGAATTCGAGGACTTCGTCACCGCCATCGAACACGCCCGCCGCGGACGCCGCTACGTCAGCCAGGACATCGAGAACCTGCTGGTACGGCGCTCGGTCGACCTGAATACGACCCCGCATGAAACCCTGTCGGATCGTGAGTACCAGGTGCTGCGGATGCTCGGATCCGGCCGGACGATTTCAGACATCGCGCGCGATCTCGGCTTGAGCGTCAAGACCATCAGCACCTATCGCGGCCGTGTGCTCGACAAGCTCGGCATGAAGAGCAACGCCGAGCTGATGCGCTACGCGATCGAGAACAAGCTGCTCGAGTCGTAGACGCACTGGGCACGCGATGACGGGCGCAGGCTACGTGCGCCTGAACACGCGCAGGCGACTCGGCAACGTGTCGGCCACGCCAAGCCACATCGCGGCTCCGACGAATGCGAGCAGGTAGGGCGCAATCGTGGAAGCAGCCACGATCACTGGCTGATCGGTCGAGATCGAGACCTTGATGATCCACGCCACCGCCGCCCCGACAGCCGCAGCCACCCAGAGCCGAACGACGTAGGTTCGGCTCAACCCGGTCTCGCCGATGCGGGCGTTGAGCGCACGACGCAACAACCACATCTCCACCCAGCCAGCCACACCGTCCGAAGCGGTGAGTCCGGCCGCCCCCCAGGCC
>CADEEX010000670.1 GCA_902826465.1 uncultured Acidobacteriota bacterium | reverse complement strand
CGATCGCAGCGAGGCTCGAAGGCATTAGCAGATCGCTCGATGCCGACGGCAGCGGCATCCGTATCTTGTGCAGTTGCCCGCCGTGAAGAAGTGCGAAGGCTTCACCCTTAGGCAGTTGCACAAGATCGGTCGGCTCAAGCATCCGAACGGTTTCCGGGGCGATGCGATCTTCGTTGCGGCTGGCGAAGTCCGCGAAATCGACTGGGTCGTTCGTGTCGGAAACCGACGACGACACCACGGTCGAGACGACGTGTACGTCGGGCAGCTGGTTGGTCAATAGCTCGGCGGTGGCGACCTCCTTCACTCGCAGCATGATCAGGGTGTTGAAGTTGCCGGCTATCTGTCCGGCCTTGGCGGGCGAGCCGATGCGGGCTTCCACGTCCGACCAGGTCTGCGTGTACGCTGTCACCTGAAACCCGGCGCCGCCCGCCTTGTTGAGCAGTGGAATGAACTCGTCGCCGATCAGCTCGTTGAACTCATCGGCGTGTATCGCTATCCGCCGGGGCGTTACTACGCCGGGCAGTCCGCGACCCGCACCGAACTTGTAGAGACCGCCGGCCACACTGGTGAGATCAGCGAACATCGAGTTTCCCACCGCACCGGCCACTTCGTAATCGGAGAGTGCATCGAGCCCGACGTAAACGATGCCGCCTAAATTGATCACCGACGTCCAGTCGAACACTGGGCGCCAGTCTGTCGGGTCATCTAAGTCAGGCGAGAGCAATGAAGCTGTACGACCTGTGGTGAGCTTCTCCATCAACGGCAAGAGCGACGCCACCAGCTTATCGAAATGGCTCTTCTCGTAGTTGAGCGTGGACGCGAGTGCGTGAGCGATGGGGTCATAGAGCTTGTTGCGCCGCGCGTATTCAACGAGACTCACTGCGCGCACGCCACGAGACTGCAACCCCTTGTCGAGGTTCTTCTTGTCGATAGCGAGCGTTTGCAGATCTTCGCGCCACCCGGTGGCAGATGGCTCTCGGTCGAGCCAATACTCGAAGTAGTCAATCAGCAGCGGCTCGACATCGGACGCATAGCGGTTGATCTCCTGGTAGTCAGGTTTGCGGCCGAGCGCCACGAGCGCGCGGGCCATGACGTTCACGAAGCGCCAGACGAATTCCTTGAAGGCGGCGGACTGGCCTTCAGAGGGCAACTGGCCGGCAATACGGGTGGCGACCTCGGTGATCCGCGAGAAGCTGCCCACGGGGTTGTAGCGCGCCGAGATCTCGGGATGACCGAGGTGGAACATGAAGAACTCCCCGCCACGTCCAGCCCGCTCGGCTTCCGCAAACACACGTCGCAGCAGATCGATGTCGCCCTTCGGATCGAAAACAATCACCACCTCGCCACGACGGATGTCCTGCGCGATCAGCAGCTCTGCCAGGCGCGTCTTGCCGACGCGTGTGGTGCCGAGCACCAGCGTGTGGCCTACGCGATCTTCCAAATCCATCCAGATCTCGGTCTCGTCAGGCTCAACGCCGTGGATGGCGGGATCCCCACCGACACCCGCAGCTGCGTTCACTGCAGGCATGAACGCAGCCAACACCCGTGTGAACGGTCCGCCCTGTAGCAACTGCCTATTCACGGGAAGCCGCGCTTCGTACAAGCGCTGGGTATGGCGCTGATCCCAGCGAAACCCTCGGCCCAGAAAAAGCTGAGTCATCGACCAGGGGATCGATGTGGAGTCCAATTCGTAGCGCTGTCGGCGTCGCAGATTGACGCGATAGCGCAGTGTTCGCAGTCCGGCCGCGCCTCGCCATACCGCATGGCTTAGCAACGCGGTCGCAAGTGCAAGACCCCAAGGGGTAGCAAGCCGGAAGGGTTGCGGGCTCATCAGCACCCGGGCCGCGCTCAGCGACGATACTGAGGCCGCGCCGAGTTCGGCCGCCGGCCGCAGTCGTGCTTCCAGTGGA
>CADEEX010000669.1 GCA_902826465.1 uncultured Acidobacteriota bacterium | reverse complement strand
GCTGTACTACGGCGCTTATCGTGGAATGGATCCGCGGCTCGAGACGTATCTGCGACTTGCCAGCATGCTCGTGACGGTCCCGGTCGTCCTCTATGCCGGCTGGCCTTTCCTGCAGAGCGCCTGGGTCTCGCTTCGCGCGCGGACGATCGGCATGGACGTGCCGGTGAGCATCGCCCTGGTCCTCGCGTTCGCTGCGAGCGTCGTGAACTCCCTGCGCAGTGACGGCGAGGTGTACTTCGATTCGGTCACGATGTTCATCTTCTTCCTGACGCTGGGACGTTACATCGAGATGGTCGCCCGGCATCGCACGAGCAGCGTGACGGATGCGCTCGCCAGGCTGACTCCCTTTACCGCACACCGCCTTGTGCGAGCAGGCATCGAGGACGTATCGACTGCGGCGCTGGCGCTTGATGACCGGATCCTGGTGCGTGCCGGTGAAAGCGTACCGGCCGACGGCCAAATCGTAGCCGGAACCAGTCGCTGTGATGAATCGCTGCTGACCGGCGAATCGCAGCCCGTGGTGCGGCGCGTCGGCGACGCCGTGATTGCAGGCGCCTTGTTGCTCGATTCGCCGATCGAGGTGCGCGTGACGGCAGTGGGCGAGGCGACAGTCCTCTCGGGGATCGTGAGACTGCTCGACCGCGCACAGACAGAGAAGCCGCGGCTCGCCAGCGCTGCAGATCGCACGGCAGCCTGGTTCCTGAGCCGTATCCTGGTCGGTGCCGCAGCGGTGTGCGTGCTGTGGTTGTGGATCGATCCCGACCGTGCGCTCGAGGCCACGCTCGCCGTGCTGGTGGTGACATGCCCCTGCGCGCTGTCGCTGGCGACGCCCGCAGCGATCAGTGCAGCGACAGCCGGTCTGGCCCGTCGCGGTATCCTTGTGACCAGGCCCGACGCGATCGAAGCCTTGGCCGGCGCCGACACGGCTGTGTTCGACAAGACCGGAACGCTCACACGCGGTCTCGTGCAAATCGATCGCTGCACGCCGCTCGCAGAACTTGACGAGGCGACGTGTCGAGACATTGCGGCGGCGCTCGAGCGCGGTTCGGAACATCCGCTGGCTCGCGCCTTCATGAAGGACGCACCGGTAGCCACCGTCGTCGGCAATTTGCATGTGGAACCGGGTGCGGGGGTCGAGGGCTGCGTTGCGGGCCGCCGCTATCGAATTGGCCGGACAGACTATGTGAATGCACTCCGTGCACCGGGCCCGTCGTCAAGTGAAGCGTTATCCGCCGATGATGTTGTGGTGCTGGGGTCGGAGGCCGGGCTGCTTGCCGAGTTCCACCTTGAAGATGCCTTGCGAGCGGAGGCACCTGCTGCCGTATCGGCGTTGCGTGGCCAGGGGCTCTCCGTCGCCTTGCTGTCCGGCGATGCGATGACGAAGGTCGCTGTGGTGGCCGCACGATGCCGTATCGACAGCTGGCTCGCACGCCAGACGCCGGCGGAGAAGCTGGAGTATGTACGCAGCAGGGCAGCGGGCGGTGCCAAGGTCCTGATGATCGGCGACGGCATCAACGATGCCCCGGTTCTGAAGGGCGCGGCCGTGGCGATTGCAATGGGACGAGGTTCCGCACTCGCCCAGGCCAGCGCCGACCTCGTTCTCGTGAACGACGATCTGGCGGCAGTGCCGATGGCGATCGATACTGCGCGACGCACCCTCCGGATCATGCGGCAGAATCTCGCCTGGGCAGCGGCTTACAACTTCCTGGCGCTGCCGCTGGCCGCGCTCGGCATGGTGCCTCCGTGGGCTGCTTCCATCGGCATGTCGCTGAGTTCCATCCTGGTCGTGCTGAACGCATTGCGGCTCGCGCCCGCGCGCAGTAATCGCGCAGACACCGCCTCGACCCGTGTGGCGACCGTTGAGCCCGTGCCTGCAACGGCAGGCGGGATCGCGTCGTGAACATCATCCTGATGCT
>CADEEX010000668.1 GCA_902826465.1 uncultured Acidobacteriota bacterium | reverse complement strand
TGACAAGCAGCTCGACCTCGAGAAGGGCGAAATCGGCCTGCACTCGACGCCGACCGTTGTCAACGACATGGTCATCGTCGGCTCGTCGATGTTCGAAGGGCTGGGTTATCGCTACAGCACGAACGCCAAGGGACTGGTCCGCGCGTTCGATGTCCGCACCGGTAAGCAGATCTGGCGCTTCAACACGATTCCTGGCCCCGGTGAATTCGGCCACGACACGTGGGAAGGCGACTCGTGGAAGTACACCGGCAACGTCGGCGTGTGGACGCAGATTTCGGTCGATCCCGAAGCCGGCCTCGTCTATCTGCCGGTGGAAACGCCGACCATCGACGAATACGGAGGCAACCGCCACGGCAACAACCTGTTTGCCGAATCGATCGTCGCGGTCGACCTGAAGACCGGCGTCCGCAAGTGGCACTTCCAGCAGGTCCACCACGCGCTGTGGGATCACGACAACTCGTCGGCCTCGCTGCTGATCGACACCACCATCAACGGTCAGCCGCGCAAGCTGCTGGCGCAGCCGAGCAAGCAGGGCTGGCTCTACACGTTCGACCGCATCACCGGTCAGCCGATCTGGCCGATTGAAGAGCGTCCCGTGCCGCAAACCGACATGGGCGGCGAAAAGACCTCGCCCACCCAGCCGTTCCCGACGAACCCGCCGCCATTCGCGCGCACGTTCATCGGCGACAACGACATCATCGACTTCACGCCGGAGCTCAAGGCCCAGGCGCTGAAGAACCTCTCGAAGTTCCGCTGGGAGAAGACCCCCTACGTGCCGCCGGTTGGCCCGAACAGCGAAAAGCTGGGCTCGATCAACATCGGCAACACGGCGGGCGGCGTCAACTGGCCGGGCTCCGGCTTCGACGTCGAGACCGGCATCTTCTACACGATGGCCAGCATGGCCAACGTCACCGCCGCGAAGTACGAGGAAGAGGAATTCCAGCAGGTGCGTCCGGAAACGCAGGCGCGTAACCGTCGTCCGCGCTGGGAAGCCGAACCGAACTACGGCCTCCGCGGCACCAACCAGCCCGGTGGCGCTCCGGTGCGACCGGCACCAGGCGCGGGAGCTCCAGCGGCCCCGCCAGCCCCGCTCGGACGTCAGGCGCTCGTCGAGGGTCTCCAGGGTCTGGCGATCGTGAAGCCGCCCTACGGCGTCATCTCGGCCATCGACCTGAGCAACGGTCCCAAGCTGTTGTTCCAGGTGCCGCACGGCGAAACGCCCGACGCGGTCCGCAACAACCCGCTGCTCCGCGGCATGACCATCCCGAAGACCGGTCAGCCCACGAGCGTCGGCGTCATGATCACCAAGACGATGGTGGTGGCTGGCGATTCGCAGGTGACTGCGCCGCCGGGACGTCAGCGTGGTGCGATGCTCCGCGCCTACAACAAGCAGAACGGTGCTGAGCTCGGCGAAGTGCTGATGCCGGCCCCGATCAGCGGTTCGCCGATGACCTACAGCATCGACGGCCGTCAGTACATCATCGTCGGCGTCAGCGGCGGCAACTACACGGGCGAGTACATCGCCTACGCGTTGCCGCAGAGCGAGCTCCGGCCCGCAGCGAACTAACGCGGGCAGGAGAGCTCAGGGCTTAGGGCTTAGGGCTTAGGGCTCAGGCAAGAACGGAAGGGGCGGGTTGGCGAAAGCTGGCCCGCCCTTTTTCTTTGTTGGACGGCCTCAGATGGACAGCACCACTCGCCCGGGTACGCGTCTATAATCCCCACGTTTCGGGGGAGAAATCCTTCAGAGTTCCTGCAGGAGTCCACACAAATGAAACGCACTGCAATTCGTGTCGCGCCGGTCGTCGCGCTGCTCGTCGCTGGGGCGGCGTTCGTCGGACCTCGTGTGTCCGGGCAAAACACTGGTCAGCCCAGCACGCGCAACGGCGAGTGGCCGATGTACACCGCCGATCTCAAAG
>CADEEX010000667.1 GCA_902826465.1 uncultured Acidobacteriota bacterium | reverse complement strand
TGAAGGTGAGATAGAGCAGCTTTTCCGTGTGAACGATTCTCCGGCCGAACTCATCTTTCATCACGGCGATTTCCTTGTGCGTCTTGACGTCGATGACGCTGCTGTCGCCGAGGAACGCCAGCTTGCCATCGTTCGTCATCGACACCCAGGTATGTTCGACGCCGGCGGTCGGCTTGATGATCTTGGACGGGTTGTAGACCGGGTTGCGACCGTCGCCGGGGTTGTCCCACACCTGCCACACGCCGTTCACGGGATCGGCCACCCAGATCTCGCTCTCGTCTGGCGTCATGCCGATGCCGTGGCTGTAGCCCTTGCCCTTCCACGCACCACCGGGCAGCTCCACGCGCTTGATCATCTTGCCGGTCTGGATGTCACCGATCTCGAACCCGATCAGATCGTTGACGTTGGCGTAGACCAGCGTCGCGTCGTGATTGATCGTGAGCGGGCGCACCATCTCAGAGAAGGTCATGTAGCGAAGGACCTTGCGACCTGGCACGTCGATGACGGCGATGCCGGCCTTGCCTTCCTTCGGGCTGGACATTGACCCCAGGATACCCAGACGACCGTCCGCGGACAGCGCGAGGTTGTGCGCGACCGGCGTCTCCGGCGTGTCGAGCTTGCTGATCACCTTCCCCGTAGCGCTGTCGATGTAGTACCACCAGTTGTTGTAGCTGGAACCGACCAGCATCGACTTGCCGTCGGGTAGCGTCCACGGACGCTCGCAGCATCCACTGGCGGCCCCTCGCGTGCGGGCGACGGGCGACTGTTCGCCGTTGAATGTCCACACCGGCAGATCGGTCTTGAGATCGATCCCCATCATCCAGCCGTTTGTCGCCACATAGAGCATCTGCAGCGGCACGCTGACTTCGATGCCCGACACCTTCGGTGCCGGCATCCGGGCGGCCGGCAGCCCGTAGGAGATGCGCTTGATGAAGCTGTAGCCCTTGTCGGCGTCGAGCACGATGACGCCGGACTGGTTGTCGGTGCCGTTGTCACCAGGCGTCCCGATGTACACCAGGTGGCGAATCTGCTCTTCGGGGCCCGATCGGACCGGACGAGACCCTTGCTGGGCACTCATCGCTGTCGCGGCGGCGACGACGCAACCGGTGGCCCACAGCGCGCGCGTGAATATGGTCATGAAAAAGCTCCTGTCCGTGTTCTTCGGTGAAGTTGCTCGTTACCGTGCGGGCCGCTCATCGAGGGCCGATGACGGAGGCATCACGCCCTGCATGCGCAGGTAGGTGGTGATCGTTCCGTAGTCTTCGCCGCTATGCACGATGTTGTAGATGAAGATGTGAACCCGCGACCCGGCGATCTGGCCGCTCGACGGGCCGCCGACCTTGGGAACCGCTTCCATCAGCCACGACTCTGTCGCCGCGGCCAGCACACGATCGCAATAGGCCGTCGACTGCTTCATCGCTTCGACGATGGCGGCCTTCGTGGTTGGCGCGGGCCTGGGGAAGGTCTGCCTCTCGACGCCTGGCGGCAGACCGGTTTGGTTGCAGAACGAGTACTGCGTGGACGCGGCGTGATTGATCTGTTCGCCGAAGCTGCGCAGTTCCGGCGTCGGATGGAAGCTGTAGCCCGCCTCCGGCATCATCTCGGCCGCCAGCGCCAGGTAGTTGGTGTAGATGTCGAACGACCGCTGGATGACGGCGGCCAGCGGTCGGTCCTTGAACGTCCGGAGCCGCCGCTGTTCCTTGGCGTCCGCCTCGTCGTGTGCCTTGGCGGTCGCCTTACTGAGCGCCATCTGCTCCGGCGTCAGCGCCGGCGCCACGGGCCCTTTCAGCTGTGCCGCCGCAGGAGCGGCGATCCCCAGCGCGAGGATCGCCGTGGCGATGATCGGTATCGACAACGCGCGCATCAGAACTCCACGTTCAAGCCGACCTTGATCAACCGGCCGCGCTGGATGCCACTGATG
>CADEEX010000666.1 GCA_902826465.1 uncultured Acidobacteriota bacterium | reverse complement strand
CTCCTGACGAGCATCGCCTGTGGCAGGCCCGTGCTGACCCGCATCAACTGCGCGCGATCCGACGACGCACGCAACTCGCTCAGCGCCGGTTGCGCGACATGCATGAGCAGATGTGGGTGATTCGCAAAGACCGTGACGAGCTTTCCAGTGCAGGTGTAGGCCACAACGGCAGCCGGCCCGAAGAGACGACCCAGCAACAGGACGTCTGAGCCATTCATCAGCACCTGCGCCACTTGCCCCAGGCTGACCCACCCCGAACGCCGGAAGTATTGCCCGCTGTGCTCCACGGCGTCGCCGACATGACGATCCGGCCACCGGCCCCGCGTCCGCGTCCATGCCGCGACCGCCGGTACACCGGTGGTGCAGATCCAGCCGGCGGCGAGCGCATACAGTCCCCCGCCGGCCAGCACCACCGCGATGGTGACGCCCGTCCCGACTATCCAGCCGAAAAGCTGTGAGCGCGCGAGAAACGCGTGGTCCTGCAGTCCTTGCAGGGCGGCGACGTAAACACGGGCGGGATAAAGCGCAAGAAACGCAGCCAGTGTGCAGGCCAGCGGCCATCGCAGCTGGCGCCACTCGGCAGGCAGCAACAGCACCACGAACAGGGCAGCCGCAGACAGCAGCAGCAACTGCCATCTGACTATCGACCGCACCTGGGACACGAGACGACCGACGCGATCCCTTGCGTCACGCGCGTCCGGGCTCCCGGAGGCAAAGGCCACTTCACGAGGCAACAGCGCCAGTACTCCGAGGTCCATGAGTGCCAGATAGCCCAGTAGCTGTCCGCTGACGAGCCACAGACCGAGCCGTTGTTCGCCGAGCCGATGCAGAAGGAACGGCGTCAGCCACAGACCGACGAGAATCACGGCGAACTGGTGACCATATCCGACAAGGGCGCCACGGAGCAGCCGTGACGTTCGCCCACCTGTCGGTGGGCGTGTCATTGCAGCACCTCGTCGTAGGCGTCTTCGACGATGCGCATCATGCTGTCCGGACGGTAGCGAGCGGCAATGGTCCGAAGGCCAGCGGCAGCAATCGATGCACGCAGGGGGGCGTCGTCGAGGAGGCGTGCCATGGCCGAGCCCAGTTCGGCCTCGTTCCCGGGCGAGTGGTACAGCCCATCGCAACCGTCAGTGATGATGTCTGCGGCACCGCCGCCTCTGGCGGCGATCACGGGTACTCCGAGTGCCATGCCTTCGATGATGACCAGTCCAAATGGCTCGGCTTCAACAGACGCGTGCACCAGCGCCGTCATCCGTGCTAACCACGGTCGGACATCAACGCGATGTCCGGCGAAGAGCACTTGAGAAGTGAGACCGAGCTTGCTGACCATGCCCCGTAGTTGGTGTTCGTAGGTTGGATGAAAGTGTCGGTACTGCCCGCCGACGATCACGAACCTGAGTGATGGCCGCTGCGCCAGCAACGGAGCGATGGCGCGAATCGCGACATCGATGCCCTTCCACGGATCGAAACGCGCCACTAGGCCAATGACTTCGTGCTCGGGTGTGAGGTGCAGTTCCGCGTCCACGTGCGCTCGAAATCGTTGCCTCTCGTCCGGTGTCATCGAGAGACTGGTGGCACACGGCGCAATCGTGATTGGTCGATTTCTCCAGCTGAGCGCACGCTGTCGGTCGGCTGTGTAGGCGCTATTGGCCAGAATGCGATCGCAACGCACCAGCGTGACCGCGCCGTCCAGCCAGGTACCGACCGGGCCGTGCTGATAGACCAGCGCTCGCGCTCTCGACCAGCTCGCCGCCGACCCGGCCAGCAAGTGGGGATAGCTCATACACGAATGGACCAACGCGATCTGACGCTGCTCGATCAGGTTGCGGCACTCGACGATCGCGCGCACCACCGACGGAAGATTCCGCAGGCGCACCCGGGCCCGTAGCACGTGAACCGGGACGTCGAGACGCCGGAC
>CADEEX010000665.1 GCA_902826465.1 uncultured Acidobacteriota bacterium | reverse complement strand
TTACGGTTCGTACCAGAAAAAGACCGACATCCTGTTCGACATCCACATGCATGTCGTTCAACGTACGCTGGAGGCGATCGACAACGCGCGCGCCAGTCCGGGCACGCCGACCGAGAAGCTGCGCCGTTTCGCGATCCGCCTGACCGAAGTGACGCTGGCCAATCAGGCGGCGGTGGCCATCTTCTTCCGCGAGGAGGCCTCGATTCCCGCTAAGCAGCTGCGCCGGATCAACGATCTCAAAGGCAAGATCGACGACGGCATTGCTGCGCTACTGGCCGAAGGCGTCACAGCCGGCGAGTTCTCGATCGCTGACACCCGCACCGCGGCTCTTGCGATCGGTGGAATGATCAGTTGGGCCTACACCTGGTACCGGGTATCCGGTCGGCTCGACGTGGCAGCCATCGCCGCACAAATGGCCGATTACACACTGCGCGTTGCAGGTGCGCACGACGCTTGACAAGCGCGGTCGGCGTCGCACCTCATGCGCCTCAGCCTCAAAGCTCAATCCTCACTCCAAGCGAACCTGATCCATGAAACACGACCAACAAGTGATGCTGATGCGCCAAGTCTTTGCGCACATCGACGCCGGAACCACCGATGTCGCCGAGTCCGTCTGTCAGCACCCGGTTTCCAGCTACAGCAGCCCGCAACGACTCGCACGCGAGACCGAGGTGCTGTTCCGGCGATTCCCGCTGTTGCTGGGCATGTCATGCCAGATCCCTGAGCCCGGCGACCACTTCACCGATGATCACTCGGGTATTCCCATCCTCGTCGTACGGGGCAACGACGGCCAAGTGCGCGCGTTCCACAACGTCTGCCGCCATCGAGGCGCGCGCGTCGCCGAGGGCTGCGGACACCAGAAGAACTTCGTTTGCCCGTACCACGGCTGGACCTACGGCCTCGACGGCAAGTTGCGCGGCATCCCGGACCAGCGCAACTTTCCGGGCGTCGATCGCGACACGCATGGGCTCGTCCCGCTGCCCGTGGCCGAACGTCACGGCATGCTATGGGTGCGTCCGACGCTGGGGTCGGACGGCGTCGACCTCGATGCGCAACGCCACCTCGGTGCGCTCGACGCCGAATTTGCGTCCTACGGCTTCGACCGGTACCACCACTACGAGACACGCGAGATCCGCCGCAAGATGAACTGGAAGCTGGCGATTGACACCTTCCTCGAGCCGTACCACTTCAGCGTGCTGCATCGCAATACGGTCGCTCCACTGTTCTTCCCGAACCTCTGTCTGTTCGAGCCGTTCGGGCTCCACTTGCGCGAGGTGCTGCCTCGGCGAAGTATCGAAACCCAACGCAATATGCCCGAGAGCGAATGGGATCTCATCCCTCACAACACCATCGTCTATGTGTTGTTCCCGAACACGGTTTTTGTAGTGCAGGTCGACCATGTCGAGACGTGGCGCGTCTATCCGATCGGGAATGGCGTCGACGAATGCATCATGTACCTTGACTTCTACGTACCCAACCGGATCGATTCGGACAGCGCGCGACGCCACTGGGAGCGCAACATGGATCTGACGATCCGAACCGTCTGCGAAGAGGACTTCCCGGCGTGTGAGGGCATGCAGCGCGGTTTCACGTCGGGTGCCCAGACACATGCCATCTATGGACGCAACGAACCCGCACTTGCGCACTTCGAGCGCGCGGTCGAAGAGGTTGTCAACGGGCACAGCCAACCAGGTGACGCGGCGTGAGATCGAGGATCGATCTCATGCTCGCAGCAGCCGTCGTCGACAGCCTGTGTCGACGTGGGGCACCTTGATCCAGGTGATTCCTGCAGGAGAAGCGACTTGACGATCGCGAAACCAAGATCAATGCAACTCCTGGCGACGTGCCCGTTTACTTGGGACCACGCTGGAATCCGCCCATGCGGGCGAGTCTTCTGGGCCGCCCGCCTGGCCAATTCAATCCTG
>CADEEX010000664.1 GCA_902826465.1 uncultured Acidobacteriota bacterium | reverse complement strand
AGCGCACCTGCACAGAGAAAGGGTTGGTCATGAAAGGCTATCTGGTCACTCGCAGGCTGTTTCTCGCACGCTCCTTGGTCGCGCTGCTGGCGCCGGCGCGGCTTGACGTACAGGGCCAGACGCTGGTGTCCACCGTGCGTGAGGCCACGGCGTCGTATCGCGCGGTTGCGCACGCCACCAAGGAAGGCTGGCTGCCGCTCACCGGCTGCGTCAGCAGCCCGCAGGAGGGCGCGATGGGCACGCACTACATCAATGCCGCGCTCCTCGACGACGGCGTTCTCGACCCACGCAAGCCCGAGGCCCTGATCTACGAGCATCAGAAGGGGCGACCGACGCTCGTCGGCGTCGAGTTCATCGTGCTCGCCGAGAAGTGGAATGCAGTGCCGCACAACGGCCCGCCGGTGCTGCTCGGCCAGCATTTTCAGTATGTCGGCGCCCCGAACCGCTACGGCCTGCAGCCGTTCTACGAGCTGCACGTCTGGGCCTGGAAGGAGAACCCGCTTGGCACCTTTGTGGACTGGCACCAGCATGTCTCCTGCGACGAAGTGGCTGGACAATAGCGCCGTTTTTCGCTGGCGGACCTGCAGGCGTTTCGTGCAGGATCCGCGGCGTGGAGGTGGACAGATGAATGCCTCAGGGAATACGCATCGGCGGGGATTCCTCACGCGAATCTTCGGAACGGCGGCAGCCGGCGCCCTCGTCGGGGCCGGCCAGGCGCAGGCACAAACGCCGACGGGTCCGGACGCCTGGGTCGGCCAGGTCACGGGCGCGCAGCGCAGCCTGTTCGACTTTCCGCAACACAAGAACGGCGTGCCGCTGCTGCACATCCTCAACTATCTCAACACCTACCGCGACGCGTACAAGGCGGCCGCCGGTCAGGTGGGTGCCGTCGGTACGTTCTACGGCATCGGGCCACAGTCGAGTATTGCGCTCGGATTCAACGACGCGGCCTGGGCGAAGTACCAGCTTGGCGAGTACGCCAGTCTGAAAGATACGTCCGGTCGACCCTACACCCGTAACGTGTTCCTGCGTCCGACGGCCGACGACCTGCACCTGTTGATGGCAGCCATGCAGACCCCGACGATTCCGATGTTTGCCGGCGCCATGCCAGCGCTCGGCATCGTCAGCCTGCAGCAGATGGGGACCACGTTCCTCCTGTGTGCCAACGCGCTCGGCGCGTGGTGCGCGGAGCTCGAGGCGCGAGGCAAAGGCAAGGCGGTCGAGATCGAACGCGATCTGCGCGCCAACCTGGTGCCCGGAGTCATCATCGTGCCAGCGATGGTGATTGCGATCGAGAAGGCTCAGGCGGCGGGTATCCGCTACAACCGGCAATAGCTGGATCAGCGCCCGACGCGCATGTCGCGGGCGATGGCTGGCAGCGATATTCGTGTGCGCTAGCTGACGGCACTCGTGTCTGGACGAAGGTGCTCGAGAGCACCTTCGTCCTATTCCGATTCCCGGGCGCGCGTCCGCCGGTACCACCACGCCGTAACGAGGGGCGTCAGGATCGCGGTGACGATCACCGAGGCGGCGACCTGCACGGTGGCAACCGGTGCGATCGCGGCAAAGGTCGGGTCGGCCAGCGCCACGGCCTGAGGCACGGCGGCGGAGTTGCCTGCCGTGCTCGACGCGGCAGCGCCGGCGATGCCGGTGCCGCCCGCAAGGCGGTCGGCGACGATACACACGAAGCCGGTGATGGTGACCACCGCGACGCCGAGCACGATGCCCGGCAGACCCGCCGTCACGATCGAGCCAAGATTGATCGTCTGGCCAAGCGTGAACGCCATGAACGGAATGATGATCGGTTCATGTGTGCCGAAGAAAATCTTGATGTCTTCGTCGAGATTGCCGAGGATCGCGCCTGCCGCAATCGGCGCGATCACGGACACCATGGTCAGCCATGGGATGACCGCCAGCCCCGCTCCCACG
>CADEEX010000663.1 GCA_902826465.1 uncultured Acidobacteriota bacterium | reverse complement strand
GCGGCGATTGGCGCATCACCGCACTGGCCGAAGATTTGCCTTGTGAGCCCAGATGACCGCGCGACGAGTGGCGACTGTTCTCAGCATCGCATGGGTCTTGAGTTGGGCGCCTGGCTGCCAGTCGACGGACACACTCGCTCCGCCGTGGGACGCGGCCAACCCGGTTCGTCCGATCCCGCCAGCACCGCTGGGTCTCGAGTCGTATCTCGGCCCGGCCCTCGCACAGCTGCAGCCCGAGCGGGTTCGTCTCGGACGCTGGCTCTTCTACGACACCAGACTGTCAGCGGACGGGACGGTGTCGTGCGCCACCTGCCATCGTCCGGAGCACGCCTTCTCTGAGCCGACGGCTGTTTCGTCTGGTGTCGGGAATCAGCGAGGGCGCCGCAAGGCGCCGAGTTTCCTGAATCAAGCCGCGACCCTCTATCCGCACTTCTTCTGGGATGGCCGCGCCAAGAGCCTCGAGGAACAGGCGCTCGGGCCCATCGAGAACCCCATTGAGATGGGCAATACACACGACGCGATGCTCGCCGCCCTTTCGAAGATTCGCGGCTATCAACGCTACTTCAACGACGCATTCGGCACGACAGTGATCACAAAAGACCTGGTGGCCAGCGCCATCGCCGACTACGAACGGACGCGGATGAGCGGCAACGCACCGTACGACCGCTGGCGAATCACGCACGACGACACGGCGGTGAGCGCCGACGCCAAGCGCGGACGCGACCTCTTCTTCGGCAAGGCCGGGTGCGTGCAGTGCCACGTCGGGAGCAACTTCACCGACAGCCGCTTCCACAACATCGGCATCGGCTGGGATCCGGAGATGGGAAGGTTCCTGGACGAGGGCAGGTTCACCGTCACTCACGATCCCGCGGATCGCGGCGCATTCAAGACCCCATCACTGCGGGAGGTGACCCGCCGGGCTCCCTATATGCACGACGGATCAGTCGCGACTCTGCGCGAGGTCGTGAAGATCTACAGCCGCGGCGGTCTGGTCAACCCGACACTCGACCCGAGGGTCGAGCCACTCGCGCTCACTGATACCGAGGTCGACGACCTGCTCGCCTTCCTGACCTCGCTCGAGGGTGAGGGCTACCACGACACACCGCCGACGGCGTTCCCGCAATAGCCACGCGGCCACCTCGCCCGGCCTCCATCGCTGACACATCCGCCCGATGAGACGGCACAACTATGACGACCAATCAGATTCCGACGTTCGACACCAGCGATAACGAGACCAACTGCTGTCCTCGATTCAAGCCTGAAGGCTGGGACCAGCAGACGCTTCACTTCGATCACAAGCCGTTTGTGAAAGCGTCGACGGTCAGCCTGTTCCACGTGCCGCTGAACATGGGTTCGGTGTTCGGCCGAACGTGGAGAGCCATCGAGCAGGCGCACGCGAGCCAGGGCCAGTTTCTCGTCTTGAGTCACGATCAGTCACCGTGGCACGCCGAGCACCTGTTTGCCGTCAGTGAACCGGTGCCGGGGTCAGAGATGGTGTACCTGAGTGGCGAGTTCCTGACCAAGGTCTTCGACGCGCCCTTCTCGCACGCTCCGGAGTGGGCCCTGGCGATGGAGCACTATGTGCAATCCGCGGGACGGCGCCTGGACACGCTCTACTTCTTCTACACGACGTGCCCGAAGTGCGCGAAGCACTACGGGCACAACTACGTCGTTGGCGTCGCCAAGGTCGCCTGAGGGTTCGCGCCGCGTCGGCGGTGCGTCAGGTAGTAGCTGATCGGCACCGTCATCCGCGAGAGCAGCAACGACGCCACCTCGCCCGCCATGAGCGAGATTGCCAGTCCCTGAAAGATCGGGTCGAACAGAATCACCGCCGAACCAGCCACGACCGCGGCGGCCGTGAGTGCCATCGGCCGGAACCGAACCGCGCCGGCGTCGACCACGGCGTTTTCGCTCGACATGCCTTCACCCAGCCTGAGCTC
>CADEEX010000662.1 GCA_902826465.1 uncultured Acidobacteriota bacterium | reverse complement strand
CGAAGAGCTCGACGGCTTCGCCGCCTGGCGCCCGGACGCCTTCGGCGACAGCGCGAGTGAAGGCCGCGTGATCGCGGCGGAGTTCAAGCGGTTCTACGTCGTCACGGTCTACACGCCCAATGCCAAGGACGACCTGGGACGCCTCGGGCTTCGCCACCGCAACTGGGATCCGGCGTTTCTCGCCTACTGCAAGTGGCTCGAGCAGAAGAAGCCCGTGGTCTTCTGCGGCGATCTCAATGTCGCCCACACCGAACTGGACCTCGCAAACCCGAAGCCCAACGAAGGCAAGAAGGGCTTCACCGACGAGGAACGGGCAGGCTTCCAGGGATTCGTCGACGCGGGCTTCGTCGATACGTTCCGTCTGTTCACCCAGGGCAACGGGCACTACTCCTGGTGGAGCCACTTCGCCAAATCGCGCGAACGCAACATCGGATGGAGAATCGACTACGTGCTGGTGTCCGCCAGCCTGAAGAACTCGGTCAAGGCAGCAGCCATCCACGCCGACATCACGGGCAGCGACCACTGTCCGGTGAGCGTGACGCTGGACGATTCCATCTGGGAATAGACCGGCCGACGTCGTCGGCAAATGGTCTCGCGACAAATGGCCAGCTCTGCTGGCAAATGGCTGACTAGCGTCAGCAGGCCAGATTGAACTTGCCGACGAAGTCGGCCGTTTGCCGCGTCTGCGGCCATTTGACGGTAGTCCATTTGCCAGCAGAGCTGGCCGGTCGCTCCTGTTCTTACGCCATCCCCCCATTC
This sequence comes from uncultured Acidobacteriota bacterium, assembly GCA_902826465.1. Taxonomy (GTDB): domain Bacteria; phylum Acidobacteriota; class Vicinamibacteria; order Vicinamibacterales; family CAVVIG01; genus CADEEX01. The sequence goes on along the minus strand of CADEEX010000662.1, from coordinate 1,182 downwards.
ACCCCGACGATCTGCCCGGTCACGTAGCTCGCGGCGTCGGAGACCAGGAACGCGACGACGGCCGCGACTTCGTCAGGTCGGCCCATGCGCCCCATCGGCACGAGTTGCTTGACGGCGGTGTCGTCGAAGACTTCGTCGGTCATGGCGCCCGCAATGACGCCGGGCGAGACGATGTTCGCGGTGACACCGCGCGACGCGACTTCCCTGGCCAGCGACAGAACGGCGCCGTGCAGTCCCGCCTTGGCAGCCGCATAGTTCGTCTGGCCGCGGTTGCCGAGCTGTCCGGCGATGGACGATAGGGCGACGACACGGCCCCAGCGGGTGCGCAGCATCGGCAGCAACAGCGGCTTCGTTACATTGAAGAAGCCGTGCAGCGAGACATCGATGACCTTGTGCCACTGATCGTCCGAGAGGCCTGCCATCGGGCCGTCGTGGTGAACACCTGCGCAGTGCACGACGATCTGCACCGGAAGCTCTGCAACTAGGTGCTGCATGGCTGCCTGGGTCGCGGCACTGTCGGTCAGGTCGAACGCAAGTGCCTCCGCTGCGCCGCCGCCTGCGCGGATCTCTTCGGCGACGGCCTCCGCCTTTGGCAGATTCGCATTGGCGTGCACGTAGACCTTGATGCCCTGCCGGGCCAGCGCTCTCGCGCACGCACCGCCGATGTCGCCACTCCCCCCCGTGATCAATGCTCTGCGAATCATCAGACTCTCTTTAACATCACTGTGGCGCGGCCGCTGGCCAGGAGATGCCCTGCCTGCGTGACCGCAAATTCGTACTGCCAGACCGCATCGCTCTCGGCCAACCGACGCGCGCTGACCTCGATCTCGCCCGCTGCCTCGACATACGCGACGTTGAGCCGCACATCGCGGAGGGCCGCCAGCCATCCGGACGGTGGCTGCAATCCAGCTGCCTGCGCTGTCATTCCACCATGAACGGCCATTGCCTGCGCTCCGTATTCACAGAGGTTCACCGACGACAACCGGCCGTCTCTCCGCAACGGGTTGTCCGGCGACGCATAGGTGCGGGCGACGCAGACGATCCTGTCCACGGTTGTTTCCCTGACCTCGTCCAGCAAGCACATCGTCCCCTGATGGGGAATGAGCGCAGCAATCTGCTCGCGTGTGGTGGGCAATGCAGGGGGAACGGAAGTCACGGCGCCTTCCGCTCCGCGTGTCGGGC
>CADEEX010000661.1 GCA_902826465.1 uncultured Acidobacteriota bacterium | reverse complement strand
GCTGGCGCACGACGCGGCCGGCGCGACCGAGCGCCCTGGCCAGGAAGTCGTCCGTCCGAACGATGCGCCACTCAAACCGCAGGGGGGCCTGGTGATTCTGTTTGGCAACCTCGCGCCCGAAGGCGCCGTGCTCAAGCTGTCGGGAACCGAGCGGAAAGAGCATCGCGGGCCGGCCCGGGTGTTCGACAGTGAGGAACTCTGCTTCGACGCGGTGCAGAAGCAACAGATCAAGGCCGGCGACGTGGTCATCATCCGCTACGAAGGACCGCACGGTGGCCCCGGGATGCGCGAAATGCTCGGCGTGACCGCGGCGATCACCGGCGCGGGGCTGGGGGAGTCGACGCTGTTGCTGACCGACGGCCGGTTCTCGGGGGCCACGCGCGGGGCGTCGATCGGTCACATCTGCCCCGAGGCGTCGCGTGGTGGTCCGATTGCCGCCGTGCGTGACGGCGACACAATTGCGCTCGACGTCGCCAGACGCACGCTGTCCGTGGAGCTGAGCGACGCGGAGATCGCGGCGCGGCTGTCGCACTGGTCGGCGCCAACGCCGAAGTACACCAGCGGCGTGTTCGGGAAGTACGTGAAGCTCGTCTCGTCCGCATCCACCGGTGCTGTGACCGGTTGAACGATGGCAGTGTCGCCTGTGTGACTGGCCTAGAGCCAAGAGCCTAGGGCCTTCGGTCTTGATTGTAGAGTTCTTATGAGTGACAAAAAAACGCTGACCGGTGCGCAGATCCTGTGGGAATGCCTTGTTCGCCAGGGCGTCGAGGTGGTCTTCGGCTATCCAGGCGGCGCCATTCTTCCGGCCTACGATGCCATGCTCGACTATCCGATCCGGCACATTCTGGTCCGGCACGAGCAGGGTGCCACCCACATGGCCGACGGGTATGCGCGAGCCACTGGCAAGGTCGGCGTGGCCATCGCCACGTCTGGTCCCGGCGCCACGAACATGGTGACCGGCATCGCCACGGCGATGATGGACTCGTCGCCCATCGTCTGTATCACCGGCCAGGTGGGCGCGGGTCTCATCGGATCCGATGCGTTCCAGGAGACCGATATCACCGGCATCACGCTGCCGATCACCAAGCACAACTTCCTGGTGCAGCAGGCGAGTGAGATTGCGCCAGCGCTGCGCGAAGCGTTCGCGATTGCCGCCAACGGACGCCCGGGGCCGGTCCTCGTCGACATCACCAAGAACGCGCAGACGGGTGCGTGCGAGTTCGACTGGGACGCGGCCGCGCCCGATCTCGAATCGCTGGCCCGGCCTGGACATTCAAGCGGCGCCGACCCGATTGCGCTCATCAACGCTGCCGAGCGTCCGCTCGTACTGGCCGGTCACGGCATCATCCTCGGTGAGGCCGAGAAGACCATCCTCGAGTTCGCCGAGAAGACACAGATTCCGTTCGCCATGACCCTGTTGGGCATTGGCGGATTCCCGGCGTCGCATCCCTTGAACCTCGGGATGATGGGCATGCACGGTGAGGCGTGGGTGAACACGGCGATTCAGGAAGCCGACCTGCTCATCGCCCTGGGCATGCGCTTCGACGATCGTGTCACCGGCAACCTCAAGACCTACGCGCCCAACGCCAAGAAGATTCACGTCGACATCGATCCGGCGGAGTTCAACAAGAACGTGCGTGTCGATTCAGCGGTATCCGGCGATGTCGGCGACGTCGTGAGCGGGTGGATGCCGAAGCTCGAAGATCGCGATCGGTCACAGTGGCTGGCCCATATCTCCGATCTCAAGGGCGATTCGGCGGTGCGCGACATTCAGAATCTGCCGGACGATGGGCATCTGTATGCGGCACACGTGATCAACGACATCTGGCGCATGACGGAAGGCAATGCCGTGGTCGTGACCGACGTCGGTCAGCACCAGATGTGGGAAGCGCAGTACTACCATCACGACACGCCGCGCTCGCTCATCACGTCGGGCGGCCTGG
>CADEEX010000660.1 GCA_902826465.1 uncultured Acidobacteriota bacterium | reverse complement strand
CGAAAGCCAGGGCACCGGCGGAGTCATGCAACAGCAGCAGACGTGAAAGTTCGACCACGTCTTCCGCGGTGGGTTGAGTACTGCGCTGGCTGGGCATGGCTTCCTGCCGTGCCGCTCGTCCTGCAAGCACGAGGCGCGGAATGATCTCGGCCTCGACGGTCTTGAGCAGGCGTGCCTTCCGCATCTCGGAATCGGTGGCCACCGACTCACGAACAAGATGGGTGTCCGCAACGCGAGTGAAGGCCTCGGGCTCGATCATTTCCCAACAGCCGTCTACAGAAGTGAGTTCCTCAGAGAAGCGTCCGACGCCCATTAGATCTCCTCCCCAATCGAGACGCGGACTGTGTCGCCCGCTGGTTACAGCCTGCTCCTGTTCGCGAGACAGGCCTGTTCTGGATCCAATCAAGCGCCATCGATCTCGGACATGTCAAACCATCTCAATCCGACGCCAAGTTGTCAAGCGTTCATTACGTTCCATCTAGTTGACAGATGGCCTGTCAGGGGAATAGGGTTGCTTCGCACCCTGTGATCACCGCGATGGCGCATCGGCGACCCCAGAATGAAAAAACCCAGCCCTGTGCGTTCTCCTTTATATACGCCCGCCGAGCGTATCCGGCGCGACCGCTCCCGCTGGACCCTCGTGCAGGGCGTATTGGCACCCCTGCAGTTTGGTGTTTTTCTGGTCAGCGTGTGGTTGGTGCTGCGGTATCTCACGACCGGCGAGGGACTGACCGCTGCAACTGTTTCCGTCGTAATCAAGACCTTCGTCCTCTACAGCATCATGATCACGGGCTCCCTCTGGGAGCACGATGTCTACGGAAAGTATCTGTTTGCGCGGGCTTTCTTCTGGGAAGACGTCGTCAGCATCCTCGTTCTTGCACTGCACACAGCTTATCTGGGTGCGTTGGTGTCCGGTCTGCTCGACGCGCGACAGCAAATGATCCTCGCGTTGCTAGGGTATGCCGCCTACGTAGTGAACGCAACGCAGTTCGTGTGGAAGTTGCGCGCCGCCCGCCTCGACATGGCCAGAAGCCCGCCAGCGGCCGCCCACTCCGCTGCAATGGGACTCACGAAATGACCGACGCCGGCGCAGCCGTGGCCCATACCGGCGACGCGCGCCGGGGAACGATCCGCATCCAGCAGGAGCGCGGACAACGCGAGGTCTTCTGTGGGCTTACGGGCATCATCTGGCTGCATCGAAAAATCCAGGATGCCTTCTTCCTGGTCGTCGGCTCGCGCACCTGCGCGCATCTCATCCAATCCGCGGCCGGCGTGATGATCTTCGCCGAGCCGCGCTTCGCCACCGCGATCATCGACGAGCGCGATCTCGCCGGTCTCGCGGACGCCAATGCCGAGCTCGACCGCGTCGTCACGAAGCTGCTCGAGCGGCGTCCCGACATCCGGTTGCTGTTCCTCGTCGGCTCGTGCCCGTCGGAAGTGATCAAGCTCGATCTCTCGCGCGCCGCGGGTCGGCTGTCGCGACTCCACGAGCCGCGGGTTCGGATCCTCAATTTCTCCGGCAGCGGGATCGAGACCACCTTCACCCAGGGCGAGGACGCCTGCCTCGCTGCGCTGGTGCCCAGCCTGCCGGCCGAGTCGCCGACCGCCGAGCCGTCGCTGCTGGTCGTCGGCGCCCTGGCCGAAGTCGTCGAAGACCAGATGCTGCGGCGCTTCGCCGAGCTCGGCATCGAGCGCGTGCGCTTCCTGCCGGCGCGGCGGGCGACCGATCTGCCGCCGGTCGGGCCGCGCACGTCCTTCCTGCTCGCTCAGCCTTTCCTCGCCGAGACCGCGCGCGTGCTCGAGGCACGCGGGGCGAACCGCCTGGTCGCGCCGTTCCCGATCGGGGTCGAGGGCACGACCGGCTGGTTGAAGGCCGCTGCCGATGCCTGGAGCGTGGCGCCGAGTCGCTTCGCCGCCGTCACCGCACCACATCGCGAGCGCGCCCAGC